>JANMVX010000363.1:0-1697 GCA_031393505.1 Hyphomicrobiaceae bacterium
TGCCGGCGACATCGGCGATGCCGAGCAGCAGCGAGGCGATGAACGGGCCGGTGATGCTGGAGCTGCCGCCGACGGTGACCACGATCAGGAAGTAGATCATGTATTTCAGCGGGAACTGCGGCGTGAGGCCGAGGATCTCCGCGCCGAGCGCGCCGCCGAGGCCGGCCAGCCCCGAGCCGACCGCGAACGTGGTGGCGAAGATCATGCCGACGTTGATGCCGAGCCCGCGCGCCACCCGCCGGTCGTCGACGGCGGCGCGCAGCCGGCTGCCGAACCGGGTGCCGACCAGCGTCCATTGCATGGCGATCGTCAGCAGCCCGCACAGGATGATGATGAACAGCCGGTAGCGGCCCATGCTGAGGTCGCCGATCTGGATGCGGCCCTGCAGATAGTCGGGGAGCGTCAGAAACTGCTGCTGGGAGCCGATCGTGTAGTCGACGGCGGCGACGGCCATGAAGACGAGGCCGATCGAGAACAGCACCTGGTCGAGGTGGCTGCGGTCGTACATGTGGATATAGAGCGTACGCTCCAGGATCGCGCCGAGGACGGCGGAGAACAGGAAGGCGAGGGGGAGGGCCGCCAAAAACGGGACGCCGGCGCGGGTGACGAGCAGGACGGTGCAGTAGCCGCCCGCCATCGCGAACGCGCCGTGCGCAAGGTTGACGAAGTTCATCAGCCCGAGCGTTACCGACAGTCCGCACGCCAGTACGAACAGCAGCATGCCGTAAGCTATTCCGTCGAACAGGATCGTGAGCATGCAATGTAGGAGAGCGGGAAATGGGGAATGGGGAGTGGGACACGTTTGCCGTTCCTACTTCCCACTCCCTACTCCCTACTCCCCACTCCCTTCGTTTTATTTCTTGTGCAGCGGATCCTTGACCGCTTCGAAGGTCTGGAATTCGACGTTATAGAGCTCGCCGTTTACGCGCTCCACCTTGCGGAGATAGATGTTCTGGATCAGGTCGCGCGTTTCCGGATCGATCGACATCGGACCGCGCGGGCTCTCCCAGGACATGCCCTTCATGGCGGCGATCACGGCGTCGCCGTCGGTCTTGCCGCCGGTCTTCTTCAGCGCCTCATAGATCAGGTGCATGCCGTCCCAGCCGCCGAGGGTGACGAAGTCGGGGCGGAACTTGAAGGCCTTCTTGAACTCCTCGACATATTTCTTGTTGAGGGGTGAGTCGTGGGCCGCCGAGTAGCCGCCGGCGGTGACGATGCCGAGCACCTCGTCGCCCTGATTGGGCAGGTCCTCGTCGTCCGTCACGTCGCCGGGGCCGATCACGCGCATACCAAGCTTGTCGAGGCCGCGTTCCTTGAACTGCTTGAAGAAAATGCCGGCCTGTGAGGACGGGTAGGCGAAGATGGCGTCAGGCTTGCTGTCGGCTGCGCGCTGGATGAAAGGCGAGTAGTCGGGGTTGGCGAGCGGCACCTTCATGGTCTCGAGCACGGTGCCGCCGCCCTTGGTGAAGGCGGCCGAGAACACGGCTGTCGCTTCGGCGCCGGGCGCCCAGTCGGCCTGGACGATGGACACCGTCTTGATGCCGTTCTTCACGGCCCAATCGCCGATGATGCCGGCCTGCTGGCCCAGGGTAAAGCTGGTACGGACGTAATAGGGCGAACGCTCGACGACCACCGAGGTGCCCGAGGTCATGACGACGGTCGCCATCTTGGCTTCGGTCGCCAGCGGTGCGATCGCG
>JANMVX010000366.1:0-34286 GCA_031393505.1 Hyphomicrobiaceae bacterium
GCGCTGCTGCGCGCCCCTGCAAAACAGGCTTCCGATTCCACAAGAGACGAAGGGTCAAGATCAATGCAGGTTGGTATGATTCACAACGGTTTCTGTCTCTTGACCTATGAAAGCGGGGGCCTTGGCTTGTCAGAAGTGGTACAGATAGCTGCGGTGTCTGCCTGTCCATAGGACCTCATCGCGATGGGCCAGAAGCGGACCGAGTTGTCTGTGACTCAATAGGCTGGAATCGCCAGGTTCAAGCGCTCATGTGACCGTGCGGCCTGCTGTTCGCATAAGATCCGCGTATGCGGCGGAACTGACGAACGCCCTCACGATAGCCAGCACAGAGAAATCCAAGATCACCTTTGGGCTGGCCGGCCGACGGGTTGCGCGACCAACGGCCCCGACCGTGTTGCCCCGCAATTCCGGCCTGAGTTCGGAAAGAGCATGCCGGTCATCCCGTCGTGCGCCGCAATTTCGTTGGGTGTGAAGCACTTCACAGCGCCAACCCAGCGTCGCGCCTAGTTTCTGGTCATCGGCAGGGGGCAAGGAAAGCACACCTAGCCGAGGCAGCAACCCCAAAGGCCCAAAGGCCTCAAATCACCGGAGACTTCAAATGTTGAACCGCAAACTTATCACCAGCGCCCTGATCGGCACCCTCGCCAGCGTCGTGTTGATCGGCGCCATGCCCGCCTCGGCCAATCAGCGCCACTTCGGCCACGGGTTCTACTGGCACGTCAGTTCGCCGTCCTGTGGCCCCTATAGCCGCTACAATTTCTACCCATCGTTCAACCCTTACTTCGGCCACAACTCATACTGGGGCTACGGCAGCAGCCAAGGTCATGGTTGCGATCCGTGGTACGATGGTGGGCTTTGTCGGGGACGTTCAAAACCCGGTAGACAGCGGGACGCATTGGGGTGCTGGCATGGGTCTCCGGCTGAGATTCAATATCATTCTGGCCTTATGTTATGTGCTCGGCCTCGCCCTGTCGCTGGCGCCGTTCTATCAGTTGTCCCGCCACGAGGCCATCGATCAGCTCCAGGCGCAAATCGATGTGCTGCGCGCGCAGGCCCTGTCGGTACGGCGCTATACGACCGAGGAGATCGAGCCGCTGCTGGCGGATCAGTCGACGGTTCAGTTCCTGCCGCAGACGGTGCCGTCGTTTTCCGCCCAGACGGAGTTTCGCAATTTTCAGCAATACTATCCGCAGTTTTTCTATAAGGAGGCCGCGCTCAATCCGACCAATCCTGCGGATCGGGCGAGCGACTGGGAGCGCGATTTGATCGAGCACCTGCGCGCCAACCCAAGCCTTGCCAAGGACATCAGTTTCACTACGGCGGGTACGGTTCCGCTTTATACCGTGACCTATCCCCTGACCATCAAGAACGAAAACTGCCTGCGCTGCCATTCGACGCCAGATAAGGCGCCGCCCTCGATGGTCGCACTTTATGGCAACAAGAACGGCTTCGGCTGGAAGCTTAACGAGATCATAGGCGCTCAGATCATCTCGGTGCCGATGAGCGTGGCTGAGGGCAGGATTTGGAGAAACCTGGCGCTATTCGTCGGTATCTCCAGCGCCATCTTTTTGTTGCTGCTGGTGTTGTTGAACGTGCTGCTCAATCGCTATGTGATTGGGCCGGTGACACGAATGGCCAAAACCGCCGAACTTGTCAGCATGGGCGATGCCTTGGTCAGTGAGTTCGAACATCCTGGCACCGACGAGATCGCGTCGCTGTCGCGATCGTTCAACCGTATGCGCCGGAGTCTGGACAGCGCCATGAAGATGCTGGAGAAATAGCCTTGCCCTGCACGATTGTTGCCATCGGATGGCCGATGCGTGGGGCGCGTTTGGGGGTTGGTCAATGACGCCTCACGATGAGCCGCACACGGATGCCACGCCAGCGCGCGATGGCGGACGGGCCATTCCCAACCGGATCGGCAAGTACCGCATCGAGGGCGTGATCGGGCGCGGTGCGGTTGGCATCGTCTACAAAGGCCACGACGAACAGATCGACCGGCCGGTCGCTATCAAAACGCTGCGGCCGGAGATATTCGAGGACTTGAGCGAAAATCAGGAGGCACTCCGTCGCTTTGCCTCGGAAGTGCGCTCAGCCGGACGCTGCCTGCATCCCAACATCGTGACCATCTTCGACTACGTCGAACAAGACTCAGTCCCTCATATTGTCATGGAGTATGTCGACGCCGGCACGCTCGAAAACGTCATGCGCACCGGCACTTTGTTGCCTGTGCAGCAGGTCGGCGAGATCATGACGCAATTGCTGTTTGCTCTGGGCCATGCCCACGGCAAAGGCATCATTCACCGCGATATCAAGCCGGCAAACATTTTGTGCCCGTCGGCAACCACCATCAAAGTCGCCGACTTCGGTGTCGCCCATATTGAGGCGCTCAATCTCACCAGATCGGGAGGATTGGGCGCTGTGGGAACGCCCAACTACATGGCGCCAGAACGTTTTCTGGGTCGCCAGGCTGATAGCCGTTCGGATCTGTTTTCAGCCGGTGTGATTTTGTTCCAGCTCTTGACAGGGGCAAAGCCCTTCATCGCCTCCAGCATCCCGGAACTGATGCGAAAAGTGATGCATGAGACGGCGCCCAGTGTGAGCACGTTCCGCCCTGAACTTGGCGTGGCGTTCGATGGCGTCGTGCAAAGAGCGCTTGCCCGCAACCCCGAGGACCGGTTTGCCTCGGCCGAGGATTTCATCAAGCAGCTGGAACCGGCCATCAACGCGCGGACCGGCGAGGGCATAGCCCAGCTCGACTTGACCAAACTCGCCGCGCTCCCTGCAACGGGCAACGATCCGGTTGCCAAGGACCGCCTGAATCAGACCATGGCCGACCGGCTGTCGGCGTCGGCGATTGATGAACTCAGCCGATCGCTGGCGCGTTCGCTTGGCCCCATGGCGCGCGTCGTCATGAGGCAGGCGCTGCTGGAAGCCACCGATATTGACACGCTTTTGTCGTCCCTGACACGGCAGATCAAGACCGAAACCGAGGCCAAGAACTTCCGCCAGCTTGCGGAGCGGACCCTGCGCGATCACCCCGGCATTGCCGAATTGCGGCTTGCAACGGCGATCCCGCTCGACGAGGTCCGCGCGGCGACTGAAGCGCTCTTGCCGCTGATCGGGCCGTTAGCCAAACTGCTGGTCGCCAAGCAGGCTCAGACGGCCATTGGCCGCGACGATTTCTATCGCCGCCTGGCTGAATCGATCCCGAATGAGCCTGACAGAAAGCGGTTTCTGGCCATGCGTTCTGGTTACCAGGGCGGCGCAAACTGAGACGGCAGTTGCAGCGGAATCGCACACACATGGCCGAAACGACCCCAGATCAGCCCCAGCCGACCACCCAGCGCAAGCGGCGTCTGCGCGCCGTCTTTGCTGCCGACGTAGCCAATTACAGTGGCCTGATCTCGGTCGACGAAACGCGAACCCTCGATAGTCTCCTGGAAGCCCGCCGCACCGCCACTGCCGAACTGGCGGCGCACGGGGGCTGGCTGTTCGGGTTGCCCGGCGACGGCATTTTCGCTCTGTTCGAGAGTGCCGTTGACGCGGTGCACTGCGCCCTGGTGACGCAAACCCGGCTCAGCACCATGCGCGCGCTCGGCGGGCTGAAACTGCGGATTGGCGTTCATCTGAGCGAAGTTCTGTTCCGCGACGATCTGCCGTTCGGTGAGACGCTCATCATCGCGGCACGGCTGGAATCCCTGGCCGAACCTGGCGGCATCCTGATTTCATCGGTGGTCATGGACGCCGTGGCGCCGCGCATTTCTGCGACTTTCCAAGTCCGCGGTGTGCAAACGCTCAAACACAGCCCCCGGAGCATCGCGACCTTCAGCGTGGCACCGCCACCGGAACGGGACGATCTCAGTCTCACAACGCATGGCGGCGAGCCGTTGGATCGAACCATGCGATTCCGGCGGCCGGATTGGAGTCAAGCCGAGGCGATCAACCCGCAGGCGATTGCGCCTGTCCATCACCAAGCGAGCGCGCCGCCGCAGCCTGTGGTGGATCATGCGGCTCTCGAGGGCTGTATCCCAGAGTTGACCACGGTTCTGGCGGCGTTCGTCGGACCCATCGCCCGTGTCCTGGTGCGGCGCCGCGCCGAAACGGCGGGCAGCATTTCCGAACTCGTTGACCAACTTGCAGCGGAAATCGCCAATGGACCGGATCGCATTGAATTCCTGCGGCTTACCCGAGGAGTAGTCGAAAACTAACCGGTTGACGTTTTCAGGCCTCGCCAAACTCGGCAATCTCGTCGATGCGCTCAAGTTGGAACACGCTTAGCTTGCCGCGCGCGTGGCTGAGCAGTCCGTCGTCGGTCCAACGGGCAATTGTCTTATTCAGACTTTCGCGCGACATTGCGGTCCATTGCGCCAACTCGCCTTGCGTCAACTTCAGACCCACCTCGATGACCTTTCCCGCAGTCGTACCGTGGTCGCGCGCAAGATGGCCGATGATGCGTGCCAGCCGCTGTGGGGCCTGACGCAACGAGGCATCTTCCATGCGTGCGCTGACCCAGCGCAGCCGCTGGCACAACAGGTCAATGACATTGCGAGCGAGGCGAGGATCGCGATCCAGCGCATCAAAGAACGTGCGCCGCCTGATACTGAGGAGCTGGACTGGCGACATGGCAGAGGCCCCCGCCGTGCGCGTACTGGCATCCAGCATGCCGATCTCGCCGAACACAGAACCGTCGGTCAGGACGTTGAGTGTGACTTCGGCCCCGGACGCCGCAACGGTCCAAACGCGCATGCGGCCCTCCGACAGGACATACATGGCATCTGCCGGGTCGCCGACATTGAAAAGCAATTCGGCGCTGTCAAGCCGGCGCACTTGAGCTTGGCGTCCAACTTCAGCAATCGTGGCCGTACCAACACCCTTGAAAATGTCGAGTGCGCTCAACATGATTTCGGGAGATTTCGGAAGTGACGGGGTCACATGGGCCACCTCGCAAAGCAGGACATCGCTTTGAGGGCGGATCATAGGGCCCAGCGGTACCACGTGTAAATATCATCTTGAAAGGCTTCGGTGGTCACCGCCCGATGACCTTGCTGGCTGTTTGGCGACGTCCTGATCACCGTGATTGTAGCGGGGAGCCGAAACTTTTTTCCGATTTCGGTTTTTTCACGGGGTGTGAGCCACGTCACAGCGCGCAGCCGGCGGGGCACCTAGTGTCAATTCATCGGCGGGGCAAGAGAGAAACCCCAAAGACACCCCAGAGGCTCTAAGCCCTCGCAACCACGGAGACGTCAGATGTCCACGCGCAAATCAACTATCGCCCTGATCGCAACAGTCGGCGCCGTCCTGATGATGGCAGCCACCCCTGCATCGGCCGGCAACCGCCATGGCCATGGCAACGGGCACGGCTTCAAGTACTTCTACGTCTTCGGCTTCACACACCAGACCAACCATCCGTCCCGTGACTGTTCCCAGGCCCGATGCTTCAATCCCAACCAAACTCAGATGCCCAAGCCCAACCCCTACGCAACGACAACGGCCGAAAATCTGCGGCCCAGCATGCCGGGCTATGTGTGGGTTGGCGGCCACTGGGAGCGGGTCAAAGCTCCCAAGGTGACTGTCATCGTGGTTCGTGATCACCGAACAGGCACCGTCGTGCGGGATCACAGATCGGGTGCTTAGGTTTCGGTTGGCCAAAGGCTGGCACGATGGACCTCCTCGTGCCCCAGGCGACGCCTTCAATCCGTAGTTCCGGCCGCTCTACTGGCGCACCGGAACTCTGAGGGCGGTGCAATTGCTCTTGGGCCACACCAAAATCGAGAGTACGGTTCGCTGCCTCGGCATCGAGGTTGACGACGCGCTGGCCATCGCAGAGCAAGTGGATGTCTGAACTACCCGGGCGGAACCGACATTTCCGCCCGTTCTCGATCTGAACAGATGGGCCAATTGCGACTTGGGCCACATGTCTCCTTTTTGGGCCGAGCGGAAACTTGTGTCGCGCAAGCTAAACGCGCCCGTTGCACCCAGCCGCTAGCCCTCGGCTGATTTCCGCGGCTTATGTTCCGCCACGCCCCAAGGTTCGTTGCTGCCGGTGCCGTCCATGCTGCCATAGATGCGTCAAGCGTCCGCCAGCTGCGCCAGCTTGATCTGCACCAAGAGCGACAACTCATCGTAGATCGTCCATTCCTCGACGATCTTGCCGCCCTTGTAGTGATAGTGGCTGATGCCCATCACATGAACGCGCTTGCCGGTGGGCGCACCTAGCTGCTCCAGGATGCCGTAGCCCAGATGGTGGCCCTCCATGGTCCAGCGCACGGCGACCTTGACGCCGCCTTCTTCGCTGTCGTTCGAGCAGATGTGATGCGCAGTGTAGCCCGCATCGGGGATTGAGCCGACCAGGCCCAGCATCTGGTGCTGGATCGACGCCGCGCCGTAGAGCTCGCGCATCATCGGCCCGTGGTACTGCACGTTGGGCGCATAGACGTCGCGGATCTTGCCGAACATGCGCTTGTTGTAGGTCTCGTGCAGCCAGCGCAGTGTCTCTTGCTCGAGCGGGCTATGTGCAATCGAGACGTCGGCCACGGCATCAGGCGGGTACTGACCGATCCTGTGCTGGTTCTCGCCGATATCGAGAGCTTTCAGGCCCTTGTCGAAGGACGCCTTGGCCAGCCTTTCGGCAAACGCATGCGGATCGACGCCGAGCTGGCACAAAACCGCCAATGGCTCGCTCACCACCCACTCGCGAAAAATCTTGTTCTCGAACACCATGCAGTCGGCGATGGTGCGCGACACGAACGTGCGGCCGGTCGGTTTGCCGTAGGCGCCCCATTGGGTGTGGCGACCCGTGCCTGTCACCAGATGCGAGGTGTAAAAACCTTCCACATCATTGCCGCGCCAGATCACCTGGGTGGCATTGCCGCGCCGCTCGGGAAACGTGACCAGTTTCTGGATGGTGTCGCGAACCACGTCCTCGCGATCGTACATCGTGCTGGTGGTGCCGTAGAGCACGGCGCTATTCGTATAGTGGGTGTAAATCAGCCCAATGTCGCGTTCGTCCCAAATCTTGTGGGTGCAGCGCACAATGTAATCGACAATGTCTGTATAGACATCGTCAAAACCCTTGAGGCTTTGGCTGCGCGGCCGATTGGTGGGCGCGAGATCCTGGTAGTCGTGCCGCTCGACCTGCAACACGTGCTCCTTGGGAGCGTCGATGCGCGTGATGTTCGCCGGCTTGGCGTGCGTGTCGGCCTCGGACATGTCAGCTCCTTGAGGGCTCGAAATGGAACGAAGTTTAGCCTCGCAAGATGCGGGCCAGACTTGGACTTTTGCAAAAAGACTGGCAAGCTTTGACTACGTATGCAAGAGCATTCTCGCCCCGACACGGAGGTCAACCAACGCAATTCAATTCTAGCAAGTCAGACGCGGATTTGCCTTCTCCCTTTGGGAGAAGGTGCCCGAAGGGCGGATGAGGGGGTTGCTGCTGGAGGCTTACGCACCGGCGGTGCACACCCGCATCTCCAACCCCCTCATCCGTCGCTTCGCGCCACCTTCTCCCAAAGGGAGAAGGCCATTGAGCCGCAACTGCGGGGGTGATTTGGGCCAACCCGCGGTTTGTGAATCGAACTGCCATCGGAGGTCAAATCGTCATGCCAAATCAGAGCGACGCGCTGCCTGCGGGCGTGCGCCAGGTCAAGGCCCCGGCGCGCAATGCCGAGAGCGACAACGCGCCGGTCGAAGCGCTGGTCAGGACGATCATCGGCGCCGTGCGGGCGCGGGGCGATGCGGCCGTGCGCGAGTATTCGCTGACCTTCGACAAGGTGAGCCTGGACGCGTTCGAGGTGACCGCCAGCGAGCGCCAGGACGCTCTCGCCAAGCTCGCCCCCCAGACCCGCGCCGATACCGAATTCGCCATCGCAAATGTGCGGCGCTTCGCCGAGGCGCAGCTGGCGACCATTCTGCCGCTGGACATCGAAAGTCTGCCCGGCGTCCATCTCGGGCACCGCGTCATCCCGATCAAGCGCGTCGGCTGCTATGTGCCGGGCGGGCGCTATCCGCTGCTGTCGGCGCCGATCATGACCATTGTGCCGGCCAAGGTAGCGGGCGTCGACGAGGTGATCGCTTGCCTGCCGCCCAACGCGCACCCGGCCATGATCGCGGGCTGTCATCTTTCGGGCGCGGATCGGATTTTCCGCATCGGCGGCGCTCAGGCCATAGCGGCCATGGCCTTTGGCACTGAAAGCGTACCCGCGGTCGACAAGATCGTCGGGCCGGGCAACGCCTATGTGAACGAGGCCAAGCGCCAGGTGTTTGGCCGCGTCGGCATCGACCAACTCGCGGGGCCGTCGGAGATCTACGTCGTTGCGGACGGTACCGGCGACGCCGAAATGATCGCGACGGATTTGTTGGCCCAGGCCGAACACGATGTGCGCACCCGCGTCGGATTGATCACGACCGATGCGCGGCTTGCTGCAGCTACGCTGGTTGAGGTCGAGCGGCAGCTGAAAACTCTGTCCACGGCCAATGTCGCGAGCCTCGCCTGGCGCGACTACGGCGAGATCGCCGTCTGCGACAGCGAGGCCGCGATGATCGTCTACTCCGATCACATCGCAGCCGAGCACCTGCAGGTGCATACCACCGACGCCAAAGCGTTCGCCAAGAAGCTGCGCAACTACGGCTCAATCTTCATCGGCGAACTCTCCAGCGTGGTCTATTCCGACAAATGCGTTGGCACCAACCACACGCTGCCGACCATGGGCGGCGGGCGCTTTACCGGCGGCTTATGGGTCGGCGCCTATGTGAAGATCTGTACGCACCAGTGGCTGGATGAACGCGGGGTCAAAACGGTTGGCCCGCCGGCTGCGCGCCAGAGCGCCAGCGAAACGCTGGAAGGCCACCGCCGCGCCGCGCAATTGCGCTTAGACCGGATGCAGATCAAGACGTGAGGCGCTTGCTGGCGATGGCTGCGCCTTGCGACAACGCGGCCAGCTTGTGCCAGACGATGGCGCTATCGACGGCGCCGAAGCCCGCGAAGGTGGCAAAGCCGCAATCGGTGCCGGCGATGACGCGCTCGGCGCCGACAATATCCGCATACCGCAGGAGGCGCTCGGCCACCAGTTCGGGATGCTCAACGAAATTGGTGGTGGAATCGATGACGCCCGGGATCAGCAGATAGTCGTCCGGAAGTTTCACGGCCTTCCAGTCAACCCATTCGTGCGCATGGCGCGGGTTCGCCCCCTCGAACAGCAGCGCGCGCGGCTTGGCCTTCAGCACGACGGGCAGGATCTTTTTCAACGCGATATCGCAGATATGCGGGCCTTCATAGTTGCCCCAGCACACATGCATGCGCACCTTGTCGCCGGGAATGTTGCGCAAGGCGTGGTTCAGCACCTCAACGTGACGGGCTGCCGCCGCGACGAACCCATCGTCGTCAAGCTCCTTGTACATCATGTGCCGCCCAAGCCCGAGATCGGGGCTGTCGAGCTGCAAGATGAGGCCGGCGGCGACGATGCCCTCATATTCGGCCCGCATGCCTTCGGCGACCGCTTCGAGATAGTCGTCCTGCGTCTTGTAAAATTCATTGGGCTGGAACAGCGCGATGACGCCTGGCGTCGCCGAATTCATGAAGCCCTTGGCGTAGCCGCCGGCGGTGAGGGCCGCTTGGAAGTTGTCGATGTCATCCTTGAGCGGTTGCAGACTCTTGACCGTGATCGCGCCGACGCATTTGGGCCGCTTGTAGCTGGCGGTGCCGCCGGCGCGCGCCAGGCGCTCCAGAAAACTCGGGAACTGCTCCAGATCCTGCGGCGGGCGGCGCGGGCTGTCGCCGGCAAAGCCCGTCAGGCGGTCCTTGATGTAGGTGGCGTAGGAGATCTTGCTCATCTCACCGTCGGACGGCAGGTCAATGCCCACGTCTTTCTGCCGCTTCACGACCTCGGTCACCGCCGCAGCGACGATGCGGTTGAACCCGGCCTCCTCGATGGGAACGCCGGCCTCACGCGCAAACACCAGATCGGTGATCTCCTTGGAGCGGGGCAACGAGCCGACATGGGTGGTCTGGATCGTCGCCATCATGCCGCCGCCATCTGTTTGGTGTCGAAAACCGGCGCCTTCGGACTATCGGCGCCGCGCACAATGAAGGCGACCAGCGGCACGGATGCGGTGTTGCGAAAACCGTGGGCAAGGCCAACGGGAACGCTCAGCGTGTCGCCCGCGCCCATCAGGATGCGCCCGTCGCTCCAGCTCACCTCAAGCGTGCCGTCCTGTATAAAAATCACTTCCTGTTCGGCGCGGACGTGCCGGGGAACAACGGCGCCGGTCTGCATCGTCAGACGGCGGACGTTAAACCCGTGCTCCCACCAGCCGATGATCGGTCCCGGCTGGAAGCCATCGTCCGTCGCCACCGGCACGATCACGCCGGCCTCCTCGACGCCGTCGCGCGCCAGCGGCGATTTCGGGTTGGCTCGAAGCGCTTTGCCCGATGCGCAGCAGGATTTCATCCTCTCCATCGGCGGGGTCTTCAAAGTCTGCAGCACCTCCGCCGATGGCAGCGGCTCCAGCTCTGCCCCGTGCGGGACCTGTTCGCCGAGCGTGGTATCGATCAGCTTACCGCCTTTCAGCAGTTTCAGACCGTAGTCCTCTGCCATCTTGAACACGGCCGGCGCCCAGACCACTTTGCCCGGATCGTCGCCACCGAGCACAAAGAACAGAAATCCAACGCCCTCGTCGCGTTTCTCAAAGCCGCGGAACATCTGGGTCGGTATCGAGCAGACGTCGCCCGGCTCGATATCGAGATGCCCCTCGTCCTTGTCGGCGCCGAACAGCAGCCGCCACTTGCCGGAGTGGACGATCATGACTTCGGCCGTCAGATGGCTATGCTGGGAATTTACGCAACCGCCCGGCTGGCGCGCGCCGCCGATATTGAACCCATGCGGCTCGGGCAGATGCACGACCTGGGCCGGGTTCTCCGATACGCCCGGTCCGATGATGGTGAAATTCTCTTTGCGGTCGGAGCCGGGCGAACGCGCATCGATGAAGGCATTGCGCAGGCCCTTGAGGTCAGCATAGCGGATCAGCCGGCCGTCCATTTGCTGTTGGGTCCAGGTGCTCATAGCTCCGTCCTTTCGCGCCATCAGGGCGCATACATCAGTTCGCCGTCGCGTTCCACGATGCCGCTTTTTGGCCGCCGCGCGGACGACCGTACGATGAGATCGCACGCGATGACGCGATGCACAGCCTCGATTTCGCGGCTTTCGATCTGCCGCATCATCAGGTCGACCGTCGCGGCGACCATCTGGTCCAGCGGTTGCGACACCGTCGTGATCGAGTAGCCTGCCCAGTTCGCCGGCCCGACATTGTCGTAACCGACGATGGAGAGATCATCCGGCAACGTCAGCCCGAATTCGCTGCGGGCGACATCGATCACTGCGATCGCCATGTGGTCGTTGGCGACAAAAATCGCATCCGGGCGTTTGGCAAGCGCCAGCAACT
Organism: Hyphomicrobiaceae bacterium; assembly: GCA_031393505.1. GTDB lineage: Bacteria > Pseudomonadota > Alphaproteobacteria > Rhizobiales > Hyphomicrobiaceae > JANYHF01. The sequence goes on from JANMVX010000366.1 coordinate 11,440, forward strand.
CGCGCGCAGCGACCGCTGCCTCTAGCGCCGAATAGTTGCCGGTTCGAAATTCCGGCTTGGCACAACCGTGCGCTGCCAGACCATCGACGAACCCGGCTTGCCGGTCCCGGTTGGTCGATGAGTTGGCGAGGCCCGCGACAAAGCCAAAGCGCTTGTGCCGCCCCGCGACCAGGAAGTCCGCGATCTTGCGCCCGCCCTGATAGTTGTTGGTGGTCACGCTCGAAACCGCATCGCGTTTGGTGGTTCGGTTGAAGAGCACCACCGGGATGCCGGCGGCGGCGCATTCCTCCGACAGCGCCGATGACAGGCCGGTGGACGCCAGGATGATGCCGTCGACGCGGTAGCGCATGATCTGGTCGAATACCGGATCAGAGTCGCGGTCCTTGAAACCGGTGAACAGCAGCATGTGGTAGCCCTGCGCCGAAAGTAGACGGCCGAGTTCTTCCAGCACGGACGGGTAGAACAGGTTTTCCAGATAGGCCATCACCACGCCGATGATGCGTGAGCGCGAGGTGATGAGCGAGCGCGCAATGGCGTTGGGCCGATAGCCCAGGCGCCGCGCAGCTTCCAGCACCTTGGCGCGCGTCTTGGGCGCGACGCTCGCGCCCGGCGTGAAGGAGCGCGACACCGCCGATTGGGACACGCCAGCCAAGTGCGCCACCTGAAAGGAGGTGACGGGCACGCTTGTCTTTCTGGCCAGTTTGCCGTCCATGCGCCTGCCATCTTCTATGCGAATTGCGAACAATTTTGCATTCGTATGCAAGTTTGTAAACTCTAAGCTGCGGTGGCGCCAGACAGAGCTGCCAAACTGGGCAGTCGCGCCCAATCCGTCGCCCTTTCATAGGCCGCGCCGATCCGGCAGACGCCAGCCTCGTCGAACGCCTTACCGACGATCTGCATGCCCAGGGGCAGGCCATTTCTGGCGACACCGATGGGCAGCGCCAGGGCCGGGTGACCGGTGACGTTGAAGGGCAGCGTGCGCATCGCGGTCCAGCGCGGTGTTTTGCCATCGAAGCTGTCAAGACGCGGTGCGGAGGCCAGCACATTGGCGCACACCATGGCGTCAAAACGGCTGAACACGTCGCGATCGAGGGCGTGTGTGAGCTCACGCTGCACCTCCCCCGCCCGCGCCACATCGGCGGCGGTCAGCTTAACGCCAGCAGCCAAACTTTGAGAGGCGAGACGGCCATAGTCCTGCGCCCGCGTGCGTAAATTATGTTCGTGCACCGCGTAGGCTTCGGCCTGCAGGATCACGGACCCACACTCTTCGTAGAGTTTGTAGGCCGGGAGGTCGATCTCCTCGATGCGTGCGCCGAGCAGCGAGAGTTGCGATACCGCGTTGTCAAGGGCGGCGATCACCTCGGGCGCCGCCTCGGGGTCGTTGCAGTGGAACGTGCGTGGGTAGGCCAGGGTGAGGCCGCGCAAGTCCTCGCCGATACGCGAACGGGCCTGCGGGTAGTTCGGTGCGCTACCGGCGATAACATCAAATGTGAGCGCCGCTTCCTCGACCGTCGCGCTGATCGGCCCGATGTGATCGAGGCTGAGGGATAGCGGATAAACGCCCTGGCACGACACGCGGCCAAAAGTTGGCTTCAATCCGACGACGCCGCAATAGCAGGCGGGGCTGCGGATCGATCCGCCGGTATCGGTGCCGATGGCGGTGCGCACGAAGCCGGCTGCGACCGCCGCGGCCGAACCCGATGATGAGCCGCCGGTGATATGATCCGTATTCCAGGGATTGCGCGTTGGCGGGAACGGCAGATCGAAGCTCGGGCCGACCAGGGCGAATTCGTAGGTCGCGAGCTTGCCAAGCAGAACGCCGCCGGCTTCGTGCAAGGTCGCGGCGACGTCGGCATCTTCCGTGGGCACATGATCGTGCATCAAGCGCGACCCAGCCGAGGTGCGAATGCCGGCGGTATCGATCAGGTCCTTCAGGGCGTACGGAATGCCCTGCAGCGGGCCGCGATCAACCCCGCGCGAAAAATCGTCGTCGGCGCGTTGGGCGTCGGCATGGGCGCGATCCTCCGTCAGCGTCACAAAGGCGCGGACCTGAGGATCGAGCGCCGCGATGCGGCCCAAGGCCGCGTCCGTAAGTTGACGCGAGGTGATGGCGCCGCTTCGCAGCAGCTTGCCGGCCTCGACAATGGAGAGCTGATGCAGGGGCCGCGCCATCATGGATTTATGCGCGCACCGGTCGCGATGTCGAACAAATGACAGGCCGCCGCCGGCACCGAGGCGCGCACCGTGTCGCCGATCCCGGCCCGGAAGACTTTCAGCGCCTTGATGGTGACCAACCCGCCGGCAATGCGCATACTGACCATAGTCGCATCACCCAGCAGTTCGATGGTGTAGACCGAAGCGGCGACCTCGCCGCCTGCATCGACCACCGACGCGTCCTCGGCGCGAAAGCCGAGCGTGACTTTGCCGTTGACGGATTTGCTGAGGCCGCCGACGCGGATGTTGTCGCTTGCGAACACGCCCGCCTCGATGTGGCCCACGACGAGGTTCATCGCCGGCGAACCAATAAAACTGGCGACGAACGTGTTGGCTGGGCGGTCATAGATATCGGTCGGCGTGCCGATCTGCTGCACAAGTCCCTTGTTCATGACCACGACGCGGTGCGCCAGCGTCATGGCTTCGACCTGGTCGTGCGTGACATAGACGGTGGTCGTCTTCAGCGTGTGCTGAAGGTTTTTTATCTGCGCCCGCGTCGACACGCGCAATTTGGCGTCCAGATTGGACAGCGGCTCATCCATCAGGAAGGCGTTCGGCTCACGCACGATCGCCCGCGCCAAGGCCACGCGCTGACGCTGGCCGCCGGACAGTGCGAAGGGGCGGCGGTCCAAAAGGTCCGTCAGCTCGACCATTTCGGCGGCTTTCATCACCTTGTCGCGCTGTAGCGCCTGCGGAACCTTCCTCACACGAAGCGGAAAGCGGATGTTCTCGTAGACGGTCAGATTTGGATAGAGACCGTAGCTCTGGAACACCATCGAGATGTCGCGGTCCTTGGGCTCGAGCGTATTGACCATGCGGTCGCCGAGCCAGATCTCGCCCTCCGACACCTCCTCCAGCCCCGCAATCATGCGCATGGTCGTGGTCTTGCCGCAGCCCGACGGGCCGAGCAGCACGAGGAATTCCTGGTCCGCAATGTCGAGGCTGAGATTGTCCACGGCGACAAAATTGCGCCAGCGCCGTGTGATGTTTTTCAGCTGGATGCGGGCCATGACTGCCGTCCTATCCCTTGACCGCGCCAGCCGTCAGGCCACTGACAATCTGGCGTTGGAAGAAGGTCACCAGCAGGAACAGCGGCACAGTCGCCGAGACCACGGCGGCGACCGCGTACATGACTTTACCCTCTGACTCTATGCTGCCCAAGAAGCTGGCAATCTTGGGCACCATGGTCTGGTTGTCCTCGTTCAGCAACATGGCCGTCACGGCAAAATCGTTGTAGGCGAGCAGGAAGCTGAACAGCCCCGTGGTGATGACGCCGGGCCACATGACGGGGATGACCGCGAGACGGAAGGCCTGGAAGCGGGTGCAGCCATCGACCATGGCGCTCTCGTCGATATCGCGCGGGATACTGAGGAAAAACGAATGCAGCATCCAGAGCGTGAACGGCTGGTTGATGGCGACCAGGACGACGATGGCGGTTGGCAGCACGCCCCAGATGTTGAGTTGGAAGAAGGGGAGCAGATAGCCCGACACCAGCGTGATGTGCGGCATGGCCCGGAACACCAGCGCGGCCATCAGGATCCAGAACGTGTAGCGGCGGCCAGAGCGGGCGAGCGCGTAGCCGCCGAGCGTGCCGAAGGTGAGGGAAATCAGGGTTACAAAGAGCGTCACGATGGCGGTGTTGACGACAGCCCCGCCAAAATGCTGGGTGACCCAGGCGCCGGTGTAGCCTGCGCCGGTGAAGGCGCTGCCGGTTTGCGCAAAGGTCTTCACGCCATAGAGCGCGTTTTGCCAACTCACGCGCGAAAAGAAGTCCGCCTCAACCTTGAACGAGCCCCACACCGTCCACACGAACGGGAACGCGGCGAGCAGCATCCACAGCCCGACAAAGCTCGTCGACAGGGCGGCGAGCGAGAGGCTGCGTTTGGTGGCGGGCGATGCCATGGTTTAGGTTTTCGCTTGGAATTCGCGCCAGGTGCGCAACAGCACCGGCGACAACAGGATGGCCACGCCCAGGATGGTCAGCATCGAGGTCGCGGCCGCCGAGCCGAACAGTTGTTCGTGCTGGCCGCGCAAGTCCTTGAAGATGTTCCAACTCAGCGAGGTGGCGCTGGCCTCGGCGCTGAAGCCGACGATGGGTTCGAAGACGCGAAAATTGTCCATGAGCTGGACCAACGCGACAAACGTCATCAGCGGGGCCAGATGCGGCAGCACGACGAAGCGGATGCGCTCCCAGCGGGAGGCGCCGTCAATCATCGCCGATTCCAGAGTGTCGCCGGGCACTGTCTGTAGACCAGCATAAAAAACCACGAAGGAAAACGGCGCATTGGTCCAGACGCCGTAGACGAACAGGGTGGTCCAGGTCAGCGCCGGCGAAGCCTTCAGCGACAGACTCGGGTCGTTGAACAGGGACTGCAATGATGCGCCGATGACGCCTTGCGAATTGATCATCCAGAACAGGATCAGCGAGCCGATCAGCGGTGTGACGATCATCGGCAGCAAGGAAAAAAAGATCACCGGGCCCTTCAGCGCGGCGCTAACGCCGTTGACGGCGAGGGCAATAGCGAACCCTAACAGCATCGCTAGAGGCGTGACAATAAAAGTGTAAGACAGTGTAAACGTAAGGGCGCGGTAGAACGGAAGATTGTAGACGTCTCTTATCTTCGCACTGAGCGCACCGGTTGACGCCATGATTTCGGAAAGTTCGCCAAACGCCAGATGATTGCGGTTAGCATAGGTGGCAAGGCCGTTGAACTTGCCGAGCGGTTCGCGCGCGCGCAACGCGGCGGTCGCGGCGCTGTCCACGCTCATCTCCTTGGTGCAATCAAACGGCCCGCAGTTCTCGACTTCGACCAGCACCTTGTCGTGCTCGACATAGAGCGATTGAACCGCCACCGAGACGATTGGCAGCGCGATGAACAACAGCATGGCGAGCAGCGACGGCAGTATGAATGCCAGGAACGTTCTGTGCGGCACCTGCGACACCTGCCGTTAGCAGACCTAGCAAAGTGTGCGGGACGCCTCAGAACACTCCTGAGACGTCCCGCCCGATTGAGTGCCTACTTCAGGAAGCCGCCTTCCTTGGCGGCCGCGCTGTAGGAGGCCTCGACGTCGGCAAGGGCCTTTTCCGCCGTCTTGGAGCCCTTCAGGAAATCGGCCAGTTCGGTGCTCAACGCGGTGTGCATCAAGCCCATGTAGGGCTGCATCGGATAGGGCGTGGCGTGGGCCATGGCCGTCGCCAGAACGCCAACGGCGCCCGCGCCGGGCTTGTAACCCTTAACCAACCAGGTCGCTGCATTCGGGTTGGCCAGGGCAACGTCGGTTCGAATGCCGTGGACGGCGGCCCGGAAGGACGCTTCGGCATCCTCGTCAGAAATGTTCTTGGCGATGGCAAAACCGTCCCACCACAGGGCAACGGCGGGTATCGTGCCACCACCGACCGTCGGTGCTCCTGCCAACACAGTATTTTGCACCAGCTCGGCCGATGAGTTCTTCGGATCGATGACGGCGCCGGCCAGCGATCCCCATTCGTTCATGATCGCGATTTTGCCGCCGACATAGACATTCTTCAATTCGGTCGCATCATAGGTCACGAAGTCAGGATCCATGAAGGCCGTCATGTCCTTCATCATCTTCAAGGTGGCCATGCCCTTTTCGCCCGTGATAGCGGGCTCGGCGCTGCCCTTCTTGAAGAACTCACCGCCATACCCGAGATACATGTTGACGAACTCGGCGGCCAGATCCCAGCCCGCCTTGTTGCTGGCGCCCAGCGGATATTTGATGATGCCCTTGTCCTGCAGAACTTTGGCGGCCGCCAGCACATCTTCATAACTTGCCGGCGCCTTCAGGCCCGCCTTGTCGAGCAGATCCTTGCGATAGAACAGGTGCTGCGAGTTGGCCATGAAGGCCACGGCCATCACCTTGCCATCGATCTTGATCAGCTGGTTCTGCTGCAGGTCTTGGCCATATTTGGCGACCAGATCGTCCAGCGGCCGGATCAGTCCGCCGTTCAGCAGCGGCACGATGGAATTGTTGGCGACGAACGCGATGCTGTATTCCGCCGGGTTGACAGTCAGCGCCGGAACCTGGAGATTTTTATGCTCCGCAGTCTGGTTCTTGGTCATCTTGACCTTGTCGTTGGCGCAGTCCTGCATGGCCGTGGCGATAACCCGCAGCGCGTCGAAATCGTTCGACAACAGGCGCACCGATCCCGCCGCGATGCCGCAATCGGCGAACGCGGCACTGGCGGTGAACAAAAGAACGCCGAGTGACAGGGTGGCTTTGGCCAAGGGCTTCATCTCGTACTCCTCACGCTACTGCTGTCGCAGTGGGTTTCATTGCCGGTTCCTATGGGTCCTGCAGCAATGCCACACTCAGGCTTTTGGACATCCAAGTGAGACGTCCTCAGGCCCGCCCGATCATCGCCGCGTAGGGAACCCGTTCGACCTTATGTAACGTTGCATACGAATGCAATTGTGATTTTGCATTCGTATGCAATTGGACGGTGACGCCGCCAGCCACTTCGGCTTGGCACTTCGGCGCACCGAAGCGACTACGCCGGTCAGGATATGTGATTCCGGGTCGTCGACTTGAGTTGGCCGTCGCGTCAGGTCACGGCTGGACGGGAGCCCGCTCGGCTTTCACAGGCCCTCGGACGCCGCCTCAGGTGCAAAATAGGCCTATTCAAGAATTCCGCTTATTAACTGGTACGGAATTTGAATTTATGCGCGCAGACGCCATGGGTCATTCGCGATCAGTGTTGACATCTAAGTAGGCCCGACATCGGCATCTGCTTGTTCATCATAAGCGGACCTGAATCCCGGTTGTGTGGAAAGGGTTGACAACGCTGCAGCGATCGGATGTGACGCCGACCTTGCCGTTCCCGGAACTGGGCGTAGTTCTTCCCTTATCCGGTGAAATCGGCATAGACCTCGATGCAGTGGCCGACGTCGCAGACCAGCACGAACCGAGGCCAGCCATGCGGCTCGGGCAGCGCCTTGGCCTGGCGGCGGGCGCTGATCATCAACGGATCACAGGCCCGGCTGGCACTGCGCTTGCCACGCGGTTGGGTATCCGGGACGAACAGATCCGGTTGGCCGGCAAGCGCCAGCTCCTTCGGACGGCCCTTCTCGCGGCTTTGCTTGGCCTCCATGACGCAGGCGCTGCGTTTGTAAAGATCGAAGCGGCTGTCGCTCGACGACCCGTCAGCCTCTTTGAACTTCACAGCGCGCTCGAACGTATAGTCGTTGAGGCTGGCGTCCCCGACCGCTGGCGCAGGCTCGTCGACACCGATGAGGCGGCAAAGCTGCGACGCGAACAATTGGAAATTTGCGCGCTCGGCCCCAGCCGAAGCCGTCCAGAGCGCGATGAAGTCGTCGATTGATCTGTCGGCGGTCGGTGCGGTCGTCGGGGCAACTTAAGGCAAGCTCCGGCGAGTTGGAAGGGTGGGACGGCCGTCAAGACTCGAGCCGACGGCAGATCCACGAGGCATGTTTGGTCGTTCCAACGTTTGGTTGGTTAGCTGACGGCAATTGCCTGAAAATGCCAGACCCGTCGCCGCAGGTCGTGTTTTAGGCAGAGGGCTGGTCTTGGCCAGGAGCGTTCGTTTTGCAAGGGTTCACGTCAGGCGAGCTTGCTTCACGGGAGCATGCGTTGAAGCGTCTCGCGGATTATGTGCCGCATGCTGGTCACACCTATGGCGCGAAGCGGAATTTCGATCTTGGGGTCGGCCAGCATCGGTTCGTCTCGCGCCTGTCACCCTACATCAGGCATCGGTTGATCTCAGAGCAAGAGGTGGTGGCGGCCGTGCTTCGCGCCCACTCGGCATCCGCCGCCGACAAGTTCATCCAGGAGGTGTGCTGGCGGACCTACTGGAAGGGTTGGCTGGAGCAAAGGCCGCAGGTCTGGGCCGACTATCTGGCCGACCTTGACGACGTGCGGGCAGGCCTCAGGACCGATGACGCGTTGGCGGCCGAACTCGCGGCGGCCGAACGTGGCGACACTGGCATCGCCTGCTTTGATGCCTGGGCGCGGGAGCTTGGCGGCACCAGCTATCTGCACAATCACGCCCGCATGTGGTTCGCCAGCCAACGGATTTTCACGTTGCGGCTACAGTGGGTGCTGGGCGCCGATTTCTTTTACCGTCACCTGCTCGATGGCGATCCCGCCTCGAACACGCTATCGTGGCGTTGGGTCGCAGGCTTGCATACCCGCGGCAAACCCTATCTGGCGCGCGCCGACAATATTTCCACTTACACCCAGGGCCGCTTCACCCCGGTCCGGAACGATCTGGCGCCATTCGCCAGCCCGCTGTCGGATGATCGCAGCTATGCCCGAGTTCCACTGCCGCCTTCTGATCCGGTTCCTGATCGTGCACGCGTTGTGCTGCTGGGGGCAAACCCGTTTCGGCAGTGACCACGCGCGACGATATGAAGGCCTTTGCGACGGCGTGCGAAGCACGCGCGGTTGTGACAGCACGGCCGCCAACGGGCTACGTGCAGGCGGCGCTGGCGCGCTGGACCGGGGACGCGGCCGCAGCCGCCGCGCCCGTTCTGCACATTCAACGCCGCTGGGATGATCTGTTCTGGCCTCACGCGAGAGCCGGGTTCTTTCAGCTCAAGGAGCATATCCCGATCGTGCTCAAGCAACTGCGGATCGCAACACCTGGACCATCCCCATGAACATGCAGACAGCAGAACCCGTTCTTATCATCGGCGGCGTTGGCGGCATCGGTGAAGCGCTGGCACGCCGGTTGCGGGCGTGCGGTCAAAGTGTTGTGGTCACAGCGCGGGCCCTTGAACGCGCTCAAGCGCTCGCCGCTGAGATCGGCGTCACGGCGATTGCGTGCGATGTGCTGGACGAAGCGGCGATCGCTGCCGCCGTCGCCGGAGCCGCACCAGATGGAAAGCTTGGCGGACTTGTTTATGCCGTCGGCTCGATCACCTTGAAGCCGCTTGCGCGTACGACCAGCGACGACATGATGACAGCTTTCAAGCTCAACGTGGTCGGCGCTACGACAGCGATGCGGCTGGCGGCCGACGCCCTGAAAGCCACTCGCGGCAGCGCGGTCCTGTTCTCGTCAATTGCTGCGTCGCAGGGCTTTCCGATGCACATTGCCATCGGAACGGCAAAGGCCGCCGTGGAAGGGCTCACTTTGAGCCTGGCCGCTGAACTGGCTCCGCACGTCCGCGTCAACGCCATCGCGCCCAGTCTGACGCAAACGCCGCTCGCTGCCAGCCTGACGCGGAGCCAGGCCATGGCTGACAGTATTGCCGCGTTGCATCCGATCCCGCGGCTCGGTACCGCAGACGAGGTGGCGGCCTTGGCGCAGTTTCTGCTGTCGGCGGATGCCGCATGGATGACCGGACAGATCATCGGCGTGGATGGCGGCCGCTCGGCCCTGCGCGTCGGAAAGGCGTGAGCAGAAACATGATATCAACAGCAACAAACGCCGCCGAACTCACGGTCTTCTTCGATGGCAGTTGTCCGCTGTGCCGGGCCTGGCGGCAACGTTCTTAGCCGTATTTGACCTCATCCCAGACGCACGCCCACTTTTTTCGCCATCCGAACGGCCGACCGCACGTTGCGCAGGTCTTGGCCGGCAGCGTCGCCTTGGTGAAGCGCGGCTTGGGTCTCGCCGTCACAGATCCAAATCCAATTGACTGACCGCTGTTGCCCTTGCGCGCTTGCTTGTCGATCCCTTGCGCCGCTATCCGGTCATCGGCGCCTGGCTCTTGCGGCTGCCGTGCCGGTCCTGGATCGCATCGGCTGCGGCATGAAACGCCGCGCCGCGCGGCAAAAATTCTGTCTTCGCCGCTGTGGTCGAGACCTTGAGATCGACGATGCGTTCCGGGTAACGCTGCCCCACACGGCGATGCGCGGCTTCCCAGGTCCACGGCTCGCAGGCGCTCGACTTTGCCGATCTGGCGGGGATCGAGACCAAGCTGCAGGACAAGTCTGTTCACAGAACGATTCGCACGGACGAGGCGATGCGAACCAAGATCGCGGTGCGCCTGCGCGCGCTACCGACATGGTCATGGGCCTCTACATCGCCGCCCGAAACGGCGAATTCGCAACCGTCGACCCAACGCTTGGGCGGCTGATAGGTCGTCCCCCGATCAGCATGCGCGATCTGATGGCGCAGACGCTGGGTAGCAGACGATAGGACGACAAGCGTCGTCAAATTGGTCGGATGGATCCGTGGGCTCGCCGCGCCGGTACCCGTCACGCGGGGGGGCCGCGTAGCCACCCGCGACACGTTCGAAGCCGATTTCGACATCCGTGGGCTGCTCCACCCGGACCATCAACAAATGGCTGAACCCTCAATAATATCCCGCCCCGTGCATGAGCTTGTCGACGTCCGACTGGGCCTTCGTCAGCGCCTGGCGGTCGCTGACCTTGCCGCGCAACGCTTCATGGATGGCGTCGCCCAGGATCCTCTCGATACTGAGATATTCCGGCACGGGCGGCCGGGGCCATGACTTCAACAGATTGAGCTTGGCCAACTGATCGACCACGCTCACGATCGGCGAAGTCGCCGCCGCTTCCGGGTCGGCGCTGACGCTGAAGCGGGGGGCAACCGGAAAACCGTTGCGCACATTGGCCTTCATGGCTTCGGGCGAGGTCATCCACGAGATCGCCTCGAAGGCCAGCTGCACGCGCGCCTCGGGAAGATTGCTCGGGATGCCAAGCAGGAAGCCGCCGATCGGGTTGTTGGAGGCGCCGCCCGGACCCTTGGGTTGCTGCAGATAGGCCACTTTGTGCTTGACCGCCGACGTGATGTCGGTTTCGAAGCGGGACGCCCGCACGGTCCAGCAATAGGCCATCGCCGTCTGGCCTTTCAGGAAGGCCGTGGTCCGCTTGTCCCAGTCCATCTCGAGGATATCGGGCGGTGAAAATTCAATCAACTGGTGCAGGTAGTCGAGCACACGGAACCCAGCGTCCGACAGGATCTGCGGCCGCAGCTGCTCGCCGACCGCGCGGTCGACGGTGAAGAACAGGCGCGACTTGGGGATCTTGAAAATCGATTCCCCGCAGCAGGCCATCAGGAACATGAAGGTGGACGCGATCGGCATGCCGCGCCCGCCATTCCAGGCGATGCCGTAGAATTGCTTGCCCGGCTTGTGGAAATGCCGAGCCGCCGCGATGGTTTCATCGAAGGTCGATGGATAGGCAATGCGGTCGCGCTCGAACAGGTCGGTGCGGGCGGCGAGCAGTTCGATGGTGCAATAAATCGGCACGCCGATCTGCTGGCCTTGCCACGATCCCATCGACCACACCGAAGGGTGGAAGTCGTGGGGCGAAATGGACGATCCCTCGATGTGCGTGTTCAGCGAGCGGAAGACACCTTTGTTGGCAACTTCGCCCGCCCACGGAGCATTGAACGCCACGATGTCGTAGGCCGAGCTTGGCCGGGCCGCATTCTCCATGATGCGGGTATGCAGGTCGGGCAACTTCAAGAGGTCAAAATTCTTGCGCGACGACATGTTGTTGCGGAAATCGGACCACATGTTGCGCATCGAGACAAAGTAGTTGTCGTCGTTGAGCAGGAACTTCAGCTCGCGCTTGCCGCGGAACAGGCTCTCGATCAGCTGCGGCGGCGGAATGATCTGGGCCGCGAAGTAGGAGCCGCCGAAATAATAACTGTCCTCGTCCTCAAGTTTCGGACGCAGGCCAAAAGTCTCGGCCAGCAGCGATTTGATGCGCTTGGCGTATTGCACGAACGAACTGGAAAGTTCGGGGCTGGGAACCAGCACGAAGCTGCGGCCGGTCTCGCTGGCGGCCTTCTTGAGAATGTGGCCCGCCTCGATCAGGTCGTGGATGCGCCGGTTCGCGGTGGCGAGTGGGATCTTAGTGACCGAGGCCAACGACGAGAGGGTGACGACCGATCCGGTCAGGTTCTGCTTGATGAGATAAAGCAGCATGTTCCAGGAGGCGTCCTCCTCGGCGATCGGCACAAGCTCCCGATACGGACCCTTGACCCGCTCGAGAAAGGTGATGATGCGCAGCAGCTCATATTCCGTCATGCGGGCACCGGTTGGGGCTTTATGCCGCTTGCATTTAGGGGGCCGTGGGCAGTGGGCAGTAGTGAAGGGGACCGGTCGAGCGGCGGCGATCTTTTCTGACTGCCTACTGCCTACTGCCTACTTCACGTCTTCAGCCCGGAATTGCCGCGCACAACGTCGGACAGCGCCGACCAATCCTTGTCGCCATAGCCTGCCGCGAGGCCGGCCAGCATGTGATCGCGCACCAGGCTCGCCATCGGCAATGGCGTGCGGGAGGCCTGTCCGGCTTCCAGGGCGAGGCCGACGTCCTTCAGGCCGAGCGTCATCTTGAAGCCGGCGGGTTCGAAGCGTTTGGCGTTGATGAGATCGGAATAGATCTTGAAGGCGGGCGCGGCGAACAGCGTGTTCGTCATGATCTCGGCAAAGATTTTCGGATCGACCCCGCCTTTTTCAGTGAGCGCGAAAGCTTCCGACAGCATCTCGATGGACGCCGCTAGCATGAAATTGCCGGTGATCTTGACCAGATTGGCGTGCGCGGGATCAGGCCCGGCGCGCCAGGTCTTCTGGCCCATGGCGTCGAATAGAGGTTGGACGCGGGCGATGTCGGCATCCGCCCCGCCGGCGACGATGTTGAGTTTGGCGGCGGCGGCGATTTCGGCACGGCCGAAGACGGGGGCGGCGATGTACGCGAGGCCGTGCGCCTTATGGCGCTCACTGAGGGATTTGGCGGCGGCGACTGACACCGTCGCCATGTTGATGCTGATAAGGCCCTTGGCAGCGGCGGCCAATGTGTCATCGGTCAGGACCATATATGTCGCGGCGTCGTCAGCCAGGATCGTGATGGCGACCTCGCCGCGCAAGGCATCGGCGGGCGTCTTGGCGACCGTCGCGCCGAGCGCGGCCAGTTCCTGAGCCGGACCAGGCGAGCGGTTCCAGACCGTCAGCGTGTGCCCGGCCTTGATCAGATTGGCGGCCATGGACTTGCCCATGGTGCCAAGACCCAGAAACCCAACGTTCATCGCGCTAACTCCGCTGTTTCAAGTGTTGGTTTTTTCGGCCTGCTCACGCGCCAGCCGGCCGCGCTCGCGGGCCTTGTAAGTGCGCGCGCTCATGCGGTCCAGCGTCTCAATGATGTCTTTCAATTCGGCCCGCGTCGTTCCCTGCGCAATAAAGACGATGCGTGACCGTTCGTCGGCATCGGGCCAGCGGTCGAGCCAGGTCATAGTGTGCAGGATGTGTTGCGCGCCTTGGATGACGGCTGGCTTGCCGGGTTCGCCTGCAATGTTCACGAGACCTTTTACCCGCAACAGTCCAGGGCCGAGATTCTGGTTGATGCCGTCGAGCAGGAACTGCAGTTCCTCGCGCGCCATCGGTTCGGTGCGGGTGAGCACGAAGCTCTCGATACCGCGTGCGCGCATATCGTCAGCATGGTCGTGGTGGTGGTGATCGTGGCCGTCGTCGTGGTTATGATCATGATCGTGCGCGTGGTGGTTTTCGTGCGCGGCCAAGGCCAACCAGGGCAGCGGATCGGCCTGGGGATCGGCGGCATCGAAGCCGGGAGATTTCAGCAGGTCGACGCGAGGCGGCGCACTGGCGTCGTTGAGTTCGATCTTGGCAGCCGGGGCGAGTCGGGAAAGGGTCGCCCGCAGCGCCGCTTCGGCTGCCTTCGGATCGTCTTTTATCAGATCGATCTTGCTGATCAGAATGCGATCCGCATAAGCCACCTGGCGCAGCGCCTCGTCATGTTCCTTCAGTGTGCCCTCAAAATTTACGGCGTCCACCAGCGTCAGCACGCTCGCGACGCGGTAAAGCCCATCGAGGTTGGGCTCGGAGAGAAACGCCTGCAGCACCGGCCCCGGCTCGGCCAGGCCCGAGGTCTCGATCACCACATTGTCGAAGGCCGGAATGCGGCCGGACGCTCGCCCCTGGTTGAGATCGATCAGCGTCGCCACCAAGTCGCCGCGTACCGTGCAGCACAGGCAGCCGTTCTCCAGCACCACCACGGCGTCATTGCTGGAGGCGAACAGCGAGTGGTCGAGCCCGACCTCCCCAAACTCGTTCACGATCACCACGGTGCGCGCAAGTTCTGGCGCGCGCAGGGCTGCGTTGATCAGCGTGGTCTTGCCGCTGCCGAGGAAACCCGTGACGAGGGTCACGGGGATGCGGAAGGGGGCGGCGCCATCTCGTTCCATGCACGACAGCTCCAACGTTTTCGTCATCCCGGCGAAGGCCGGGACCTGCCCATGCTAAAGATAGCGCTCGCTGCTGCCAACGGCATAGGTTGTCTATTCCTCTCCCTGTAAGTACGGGGAGAGGAATAGACAGTCCGTCACTCCCCCTCATCTGTCTTGCCGATGGCGGCGAGCGCGCGCCGCGCCACATCCCGCGTGATCTCGCTCGGTTTGTCCCACAACAGCTTGTCGATGGCGCTGACCACGGCGATGGCGGCGGCCATGGAGCGGTCGAGGTGGCGCGAGAGATAGGCGACGGCGGCGGGCGTGGCTGGCAGCTGGCGGTCGTGCAGCAGTTTCACCAGCACCAGACCCAACAGGCTCTCGTCCGGCTCACCGAGCGGGATCGCCGGGCAGGCGCGCAGGCGCGAGCGCAGGTCGGGCAGACTGACGGTCCAGTCCCCCGGCGGGGTCCGGCCCGTGATCAACAGGTTGCCGCCGTGCTCACGCGCGAGGTTCATCAGATGGAACAGCGCCCGTTCCGAGCCGATGCCGCGATCGGCGTCCTCGACTACGATGGTGCGGACGTCGGTAAGCGTAATGCCGTCGGCAAGGTCGAGGGCCGGGATCGTCTCGGCATTCGCCACCAGCCGCCAGACGTTGGCCAGATGCGTCTTGCCGCTGCCTTCCGGGCCCACCAGGACCATGGAGGGATGCGGCCAGGCCGGCCAGCTGTCAATCACGCGCACCGCGGCCTGATTGCTTGGGCTGACCGTAAAGTCCTCCAGACCCAGCGCGCTGCGATGGGGCAAGTCGAACACCAGCTGTTGGGCTTTGCCGCTCATCGCCCGTCCGCGCTGTCCGGCAGATGAATGGACCGCATCCACGCCCAAAGATACGCCCCGGCCGAGGCCGCAGTCAGCGCGGCGGTCAGATAGATCAGGACCGTCTTGAAGGTATCCCAGCCGAGCGAAAACCCGGAGTCGGCCAGCACCAGCAGCGCCAGCCCGATCTGGGCCACGGTGTTGAGCTTGCTGACCGTCAGGGGGCGCATGACGACGCGCGGACCCACCATCACCGAAAGCAGGATGGCCGACACGATCATGACGTCGCGGCTGACCACCAGAATGACCAGCCAGGCCGGCAGCAAGGTGCGCATGCCCAGCGCAATGTAGCTCGACACCAGGAGCAGCTTGTCGGCGAGCGGATCGAGGTAGGACCCCAATTCCGTGGTCCAGCCAAATCGCTTGGCGATGAAGCCATCCAGCGCGTCGGTCGCGCCGGCCACCAGGAAGATCAGGAATGCGCCGCGCAATTCGTCCGCCACGATCAACCAGATGGTGAGCGGAACGAGCAGAATGCGCAGCAATGTCAGCAGGTTGGGAAGGTGCAAGGGTTGACTGTCTGGTGATGCTTGAATGGCGGACTTGGCGACCGTGGCGGCAGGCTAAAGCATATTGCCTGCGTTGTGAATCGCCACGACCAACGCGGAAAAATCGGGGACAGTATACCTATTTCTAAGATAGCTTATCCAAGTGCCAGGTGTTGAGAAGAAATAGGTATACTGTCCCCGGCTTTTCCTCGCGCCCAAAACGCAAACGGCCCGGGCTGATAGGGCCCGGGCCGGAGACGGCAGTGCGACCGCCACTACACGATGAAGTCGGCGCTCGATAGCGTGTGCAGGCCGCGCAGCAGGATCTGGAACTCCGCGGCGCCGCTGGCATTGGTGTTGCCCTCGATGAGCGTGTCGCCGCCCACTTGGACATAGTGCAGATGCCCTGCCGTGTTGGCGGCAAAGCCGGTCAAGGCCGCTGCGCCGTCGAAGATCCACGGCGACGCCGAGCCGTGGGCAATATTCTGCAGGTCGATCAGATCGTGGATGGAGGCATTGTCGCTGAAGCCGACGAAGTCTCCGATGACGTCGCGGGTCGCATTGTTGCCGGCGACCGCCGCCGAGCTGAAGATGAAGGTGTCGGCCCCGGCCCCGCCCAGCAGAAGCGACGGCGCCCGGGTTGAGACGATGTTCTCGGCCGCGGCCGTGCCTTGGAACACCGAGAAGGTCGTTGCCCCGAACGTGACGTTTTCGATCGCGTTCAGCGTGTCCGTGCCATCGCGGCCCGCCGTCTGGTCGGCGACCACGATGTTGCCATGGGCGTCCAAAGAGAAGTTATAGCCGCTGATCGCGCCCGAGAAGACGGCGCGATCCGTCCCCTGCCCACCGACCAGGATGTCATTGCCGCGCCCGCCGGTCAGGACGTCATTGCCGGCCATGCCCAGCATGAGGTCGTTGCCATTGGTTCCGGTGAGGGCGTTGGCGCCAGCCGTGCCGGTGACAAAGTTGAACGTGCCGTCGCTGAAGGTCGCGTTCTGGATGTTGCGTAGCGTGTCCGTCCCGTCAGCTGCCGTGGCCACCGTCAGGTAGTTGGTTACGGCCGCGAGGTTGAAGGTGGCGTCGAGCACCGAGCCGGCGAACACGGCGGTGTTGGTTCCGGTTCCCCCATCGATGAAGTCGTTGCCCGCCGCACCCGTCAGCGTGTCACTGCCGCCGAAGCCCAGCATCAGATCGTTGCCGGCGGTACCGGTTAGGGCGTTGGCGGCGGCGGTATCGGCCACCAACGTGAAGGTTGCATCGGCGAAGGCGACTTTTTCGATGGAGTTGAGCGTGTCAATGCCGCCCGTATCGGTGGCGACCCTGACCAGGCCGCCGGACAGGGCGAAGGTTGCATCGGCGAACGCGCCATCGAACGCGGCGGTGTCCGTACCGGCGTCGCCGTTCAGCCGGTCGTTGCCGGCCCCGCCCAGCAATGTATCGTCGCCGGCGCCGGCGTTCATGGTGTCATTGCCGCCGAGGCCGAAGATGATGTCGCCGACCGTCGCGCTGTCGGTTCCGGTGACGGTCTGGGCGGCGGCGGAGCCGACAACCAGGTTCCAGGTGTCCGAAGTGACGGTCTGGGTGTAGCCGGCAGTGTCCGTGTACGTCGCCTGAGCGCGGATCAGCTGCCCGGCCGTTGCCCCCTGCGTCAGAACGCGCGTGTTGTTGCTCTGCTGGCCCGATCCGGTTCCGTCGGGGTAGTTGGTCCAGGTCAGGCCGCCATCAGCGCTGGTCTGCCAGTTGCGGGCGGCGTTGGTGTTGGGCAGCGTCACCGCTCCCAGCGGATTGGCGTTGGTGATGTTGTCGGCATCGAACAGGTTCGCGGCCGAAATTCTGAGCTGCGCGAGGGTGCCCGCGCCATTGCTAGCGCCGGTAAAGCCAAGCGCGCCGGTGGGGGCGTGGTTGAGCAGATCGGCGGCGGCGATGGTACGGTTGCCGAAGCGGAAGTTCTCGACCCCCACCACCAGATCCGTGCCGTCCGCCACGCCAGCGCCGCGTGCCCCGACCACCTTGTAGGCCGTGATGGCGGTTCCGTGAGCATCGATGAAGTTGATCACCGAGACATCGTAGTCGGCGCGGTTGCCCCGGAACACGACGGTATCGGCAGCGCCGCCGCCCAGCGTGTCGCCGAGCACATAATCCTTGAACTGATTGGATTTCAGCATCTCGGTGTAGTGCTTGGCGAATGTGCCAACGCCTGCGGCATCAAGCAGTCCATTGGTCCCGAGCGCGCCGCTGGTGCGGTGGCTGGCGCCGGAGATGGCGTCGTAGGTGGTGTACGGGCTGGCGTAGGTGCCGATCAGGCTGTCGAGCCGGATCGAGTCGCCGATGATGAGGTCATTGCCCCCATCGCCGCGCAGAAAATCGCTGCCCGAGCCGCCGATCAGCCAATTGTTGCCATCAACGTTGTTCACCGGGTTGACCAGGTCCACCACCGTGCTGTCGCCGGTGATGGTGTCGTTGCTCTGCGAGCCGATGACGCCTTCCATTTGGAACCAGGCCGGGAAGGTCGCGGCGGGATTGGCCACCACAACCACAGGGTTTTGCTGGGTGGTCATGTCGGCCGCGACGCCGCCGAGGGCTGCAAGATAGTCGCTGAAGTCGATCAGGTCGAAGCCGTTGTCGGTGGTGCCGTCGCCGCCGACCACCTCGTCTGGACCCTTGGCGACTGCCGCCGAGGACGGATTGCCGGGGCGCAAAATGTCGTCGCCGTTGCCGCCGTAGAGCACGTCCTGGTCGTCGGCGCCGACCAGCACGTCATCGCCGTTGTCGCCGTAGAGCAGATCGCCGCTGGCCCCGCCATCGATGTAGTCGTTGCCGTCGCCGCCGCGCGTGAAGGGATCGGTGTCATTGCCGCCATAAATGGCGTCATCGCCCGAACCGCCGGACAGCTTGTCGATGCCATTGCCGCCGAAGATGGTGTCGTTGCCTGATCCGCCCACCAGCTGATCGGCGCCGTTGGCCGCCGTGCCGCTGCCTTCACCGTAGATCAGGTCGTCGCCCGAGCCGCCGTCCACCAGGTCCGCGCCCTCGCCGCCCCAGATGGTGTCGTTGCCGTCGCCGCCGTAGAGCCGGTCGAGACCGTTGTCGCCGAAGATCAGGTCGTTGCCGCCGTCGCCATAGACGGTGTCGTCGCCTTCGCGGCCATGGACGATGTCGTTGAACTGCGTCGCCACGAGCACTTCGTGCGAGTCGGCGCCCGAGTCGGGTGTTGCGTCGAGATTGGAGCCTGTGACATGGGCCGCCGCAGCTGCCGCGCCGGTCAGGACCGACCGGATATCGCGGATGTATTGATGGCCGTCAACCGTGACGATGGCGCCGTTCGAATTGGTGCTGACGCCGCCGTCGGACAGGATGCCCACGCCGGTATCGGCTGAGCCATCCGTGTTCAGACCATTTGCGTCGGCGGCGTGCACAGTCAGCAGATCGGCATATTTATGATCGGTCTTGAAGCTGCCGGTGGTGTTGGCCGGATCGATGGCCTTGGTGAAATCGTAGTATTGGTCGGCATAGGAGAAGGCGCTGCCGTTCAGATGTTCCAGCCCCGTGTTGCGCTCGATAATGTCCTTGAACTGACCGTTGTTCACCTCCTCGCCGAACTGCTGGTTGACCAGGCGATAGAGGTAATAGAAGCGGTCGCCGTCCTCCAGCCGCGTGATCTGGTCGACGAACACGACGTTGAAGGTTTCGCCGAGCAGACCGCCGGGAACGTGCCGTTCGGCCAGGCCGCCGAGCCAGGTGTCGATCTTGGCGAAGCCCTTGTCGGCGCCGTTCAGGAAATCGATGGTGGTTTGCAGCGTATAGCCCAGAGCCAGCGCATCCCCTTCGGCAATGGTTCCATTTTCCAACCCGACGATGGCATGCGCCTTGGCCATGTTGCCGTCGAAGGCGTAGGCCGCGATGAAGTTCACCAGCGAGGTCGGATGGATCATGTGCTGGCCGAAATCGGACCAGCTGGTGTAGGCGCGCAGGCCAATCGCGCTGCGGAAATCGTTCAGCGACGGCAGCCCCAGATCGCGGCCACGCGCGATGTTGATGGCGGCGAGGTCGAGCGGCTGGCCGAGCAGGCCCTGGTTCAGCGCCGGCGTGATGAACTCATCGATCTCGTTCATCTGCTGATGCGACATGCCCAGCGCAATCGCGGCCGGGCCGTTGGCGGCGTATCCCGCCGGGTTGAGGAAGGCGTTCTCGAGCGCAAAGCTCATCACCTTGCCAGTGATGCCGCCGTTCGGATCGATGGTGTCGATGGTTTCGCGTAAGGTCGAATGACCGAAGCGGAAGGCGCCTTGCGCGTATTCCATCGAGACCGTGGAGTTGATGGCGCTGTTGTAGCCAACGAACTCCGGCAGGTCGGGCGTCACGGCGCGGGCATATTGATCAACCGCGACGTGCTGGTATTCCATCTCCACCACCATCTTGGCGGCGTTGAACATCTTGTCGGCGTCCCAGGATACGGTGACGCCGTCGGCCAAGGTATAGTCGCCCGCGCCGTTGGTGTAGAACGCGCCGGCCGGGTCCTTCACGCCGATCTGCCAGTTGTGCAGAGTCTGGTGCGAAACATCGCCATTGGCGAGGGCGGCGGCGTCCTGGGTGTGGATCGCGGCCTGGATGTTGCCGACCTGGAAATTGTGCTCCTCGTGGAACACATGGTGGATCGAGGTCAGGCCGAAATTCTCGTTCGCGCGTCCGTCGCCGGCGATGTAGTGGTCGCCGACCGAGGCCAGCAGGATGGTTCCAACGGCGTCGTGCAGCGCGCCGGCGGGCACAGTGATGCTGAAGTCAGAGAATTTGACCAGACCGAACAAGGCGCTCGCCCCGTCAAAGGTGTTTGGCGTGCCCGCTGGCGTGCCGACCGGCAGGTTTTCGATATGCAGGGTCAGTTTGTGCGTGGTCGGATCGATGCCGAAAGACGAGTTGGCGCCGTAGCGCGCCTTAGCGTCGGCATCGATGAGCGCGATGGCGGCGTCGACGTTTGCCGTTTGCGCGGCTGAACCAAAGCTGCGCTCAGTCAGTGGGCTCTGAACGCCATCATTGTTCTTGTCGTAGAAGCCGTGCAGATGGCCGGCATCGAAGCGCGGGTTCATGTCGAGCAGCAGCGACTGTCCCGTCGCGCCCGCCGTAACGTGGCCGGCGGCGTCTCGATTGCGCAAGTTGCTGACATCTTCCCAGGTGAGGTCGGAGCGTAGCGTCGCGGCCAGATGCGTGCGCAGCTCATCAAGCGTTGGTAACGTGGCGCGGGTCATTGTCCCGTCCGGGCGCTTCCATTCGGTGTCGAGTGTGGCCCCATCAAGCAGTCCAATGCCGGCGTGGAAGGTCGCGTTCCCGTCCGTGGAAATCCACTCGCGCAGCAGGTTCGTCACTTGAGCGTTCGAGCCATAGGACTGGCTCTGATCGATATAGGGCGAGGTGTGATTGATGTAGGCTGCGTTGCCGGCGGCGTCCGGACCGGTCGGATTGGCGCGCGTGATGGTGATGCTGGTGGTCGGCCGGCCATCGGCGCCGACGACGCCGTAGAGCGGATCGTCCGTTGCCAGAGCGATCTTGACCGTGCTGGTGCCGCCCTTCTGGATGAAGTCCAGGCCGTGATCGAAGAACTGGCCGAACAGCGCGAACCAGCCGTTGCTGGGCGCAATGCCCGGGTTGGTGGCGCCGATGAAATATTCGGTATTGCCCGGGTTCTGCTTGTCCTGCTGGCCGAGCGTCTGCAGATCTCCATAGCTGGTCACTTGCGCCACGCCATTGACGTCGTGGGCGATGTGGTTCTGCGCATCCAGCGCATAGGTCACGCCGCCGGTCGTGGTGGTCAGGCTGATCATGCGCGGCGTGTAGTCGACCACATTGCTCATTTGCGTGCCGGTGGCGTCGACAGTCACCGTGTAGTCGGTCGCGGGCGTTGAAAGCGCGGCCGACCCAAACGTCTTGGCGCCCCAGAAAGCGTCCAGACTCGTAGCGTCCACTGTCTTCACATAATCGAGATAGTTCGGGCCGATCGGCGTTCCGTGCAGATTCGCCGCCGTCGGGATGCCGTCGGTCATATGCAGGAAGGGCTGGTCAGCCGCGCCCCAGGCGGCGTTGCCGGCGCCGAGATTGTTGTAGTGGCCGGAAATGTCGCGCAGACCCGCCGCTTCGGTGGGCGAGGCGTAGGACTGGCCGAGCACCGTGAAGAGATTGTTAGTTGCGCCGTTGCCGCCGTCCAGCGCCGTGCCGTGATAAACGAAGCCGCCGTTCAGGTTCTGATCCCACAGCTTGGTGCCGTAGACGTCGTAAGCCGCGCTGTTGCCGTCGAACGCCGCGAGCAGATAGCCGTTCTTGTCATAGAGCTGCACGCCCGCCAGCGCGCCCACCACGTTGGCCGCCGTCAGCGCCGTACCGTGAAAGATGTAGCCGCCGGTCGGCCCCCACAGCTTGGTGCCGTCCTTGTCGAATACGGCGACCAGACCGTTCCAGGGGTTCTTTTCCTGATTGAACACGCCGCCGGCGGCATCAAACAGCGGCAGGAACGTGATCTGCTGCAGAAGGAAGTTGAGATCCGACAGATTGAATGCGAAAGGCTTCAAGGTATATCCGGCCATGGCAAATCAACTCCTACGCAGCGGTTGCTGGATTAGCGGTGGGCAGTTCGAATGATGTCGGGGGGCGGTGCGGTCAGGCAGTCCCTTCGTGGCGGCAGGCAAGCGTCGTCCGTCGCCGCACGGGTCCGACCCCGAAGGTCCCGTTCCGCGCACGATGGACACGTCAGTTCAACCAAGCTGGTACACGGATCGATCGACGCGCGGGTGACTTCGCTGCGCCGCCGGCAGGCCCCAAGATGCCAAGCTCAGACCTATTTGCTTATGTTTTGAGACTAAGGTCTTATCCCCGCTCGGCAAAGCGTCGGATCGATTAATAGTTAATTAACCATATTTTGCCGGGACTTAGGTCGCCGTGTCTCGACAGTCCCGCGGGGGCGCATAGGCGCGAACATACGAGCGGTGCGCTTTCCTTCTCCCCCTGCTTTGGGGGAGAAGGTGGCCCCCCGAGTGCGTAGCACGAGGGAAATGGGGCCGGATGAGGGGCACCCGCTAGCACCGTACTGAAATCACCACCCACAGAGCCAGCCGCTGACCCGCACCGTCACGATCGATCGCG
>JANMVX010000367.1:0-4043 GCA_031393505.1 Hyphomicrobiaceae bacterium
TAAAGCGCCCGAACTGCGTTCGCGCTAGCCCTTGCCTGTTCGTTCCAATCCGTGTTTCATGGGTGGACCGCTGGGTGGACCGGGGCGCCGGTCCACCCAGCGGAAGTGTGCTGGAAACGGAGGCGCAGAATGGTGCGAGCGCTGAATCGCCTGTCGGCTCGCCAAGTGGCAACCCTGAAGACGCCTGGCCGGCACTTCGATGGCGGCGGGTTGTGTCTTTTTATTTCCCCGGACAGCAATCGCAGGCGCTGGACATTCCAGTTTCGCTGGCAGGGGCGGAAGTGCGAAATGGGCCTCGGCTCGCCGAATACGGTGCCGCTTGCCAAGGCCCGTGAGTTGGCGGCAACGGCTCGGCTTACCGTTCAGAACGGCAGCAACCCGCTTGAAGAGAAGCGCGCTGCGCTGGACGCCGAACGCCGCGCCGTGGAAGAGCAACAACATGTGCGATCGAAAGCGCGTACCTTCGGCCAGGTAGCCGACGACCTGATCGAGTCCAAAGGCGCCGGCTGGCGCAACGCCAAGCACCGCGCGCAATGGTCTATGACGCTTGAGATCTACGCGGCCCCTCTCCGGACCCTTCCAGTCGCCGAGGTCACGACAGAGCACGTCCTCGTGGCGTTGCAACCGATTTGGATCAGCAAGCCGGAGACTGCCAGCCGCACACGCGGCCGCATCGAAGCTGTAATCGACGCTGCTCGCGCCCGTGGTCTCATTCCCGCCGACACTGCCAATCCGGCTCGCTGGAAGGGTCACCTCGCCAACCTCTTGCCACCACAGGTGCGCCTCTCGCGCGGCCACCACGCGGCGCTGCCCTGGAAAGAGCTTCCGGCTTTCATGGTCAGATTGCGGGAACGCCCTGGGCTGTCGGCCCGAGCGCTCGAATGGACAATCTTGACGGCGGCCCGTCTCGGCGAGGCGCTAGGCACGCGTTGGTGCGAAATCGACCTATCGGACTGCGTGTGGGAGATTCCCAAGGAACGCATGAAGGCCCAGCGATGGCACCGTGTTCCCTTGTCTCCCCCTGCGTTGGCGCTCTTGGCCTCACTGCCTGCTGGCGAGCCCGACGATCTGGTCTTTCCCGGCTTCAAACCCGGCAAACCCTTGAGCGACATGGTGATGAAATCCCTGTTCATCCGTATGAATGCAGGCGGCATCACCTCGCACGGCTTTCGCTCAACGTTCCGTGACTGGGCCGGCGAAGCCACAAGTCATCCCCGCGAGGTGTGCGAGGCGGCGCTCGCGCATGCGGTGGGCGATGCGGTGGAACTGGCCTATCGGCGCGGCGATGCGCTGGAGAAGAGGCGGGTACTGATGTCCGATTGGGCGACATATTGTGGCAGTGCGAAGGGCTCACAGATCGCGTACGGAGGCGCGTGAGACGCCAAACAGCGTCTTCATTGGATCGGGCGGATGTGCTCTTGGCTCAACAGCTACCCGAGCTAGCAATAATATTGATCCTAAAGCCGCAGACAAGCTTTACAATTCGGGGCGGCTTTCGATCCAATCCCGAACATCTGACGCGCGCCAAGCGACTCGACCAGGTCCCAGTTGGCGCTGGCGAGGGAACAGTCCGAGTTTGATGTATTTGTAGAGTGTGGTGCGCGATAGTCCGGTCTTTATCTTTACAATTTTCACGCTCCAGAACTCATCGCCGAGCGGCACAGCGAGTGGCCGATGCAGGGCATCCGCCAAGTCATCTGTTGCCGCTAAATCGTATCTGTCTTGTTGCAGCAGATTGAGACGTCGCGTTTGCATTGTCAGCATCTCCTATCAGTTTGTCCGAACTCATCGCCTCTATCGCCTCGTCCAGTGTCGATTTAGCACCCGTCATCAGACCTTGATCGACCATTTGTGGTCTGATGATCATGCCGCCGCACCTCTGCAGCTCTGGTGTCACAAAACTTTCAACGACCGTGAACCACGAGACTCATCAACACCACAAAGAGCGATAACGAACCGAGCGCGGCGAACCACCAACTGTCCCTGTGAGCTCTGGCTGCGGAAAGTTGCAAGATCCACTCTCGCCGGACCTCGTCATACGGAGAGATCAACGACTGAGGGCGATGGGCTTCCCACAGCACGGCGGGCGTTGGGAACGGCGGTAGCTGCACTCTGAGACCCCCCGTTTCGGGCCACACGAACCAGATGATCGCGGCGGCCTGCATGGCAAGGTTGACCGCGAATGCCATTTGATAGGCCTGGGCTGGATGTATAGCATCGCGAAGCGACCAAAGATCGACGACGGCGCCCGTTGCCCACTGCACAATGAATGCGGCGCCCAAGTGTAAAAGATGCAGAGCCGTGTTGGCGCGCCCGGAGGCTTCGACCGGAAAATACGACGCAATGATCGTGTGGCTGAGAACACCAGACGCTCCCATCAGCGCGACCAAAGCCCAGCTCAGATAGGACGAAATAGAGCAACGCTGGAGGATGCTCAGTTCAGACATGATCGAAATCAGTGCGATGCAGCCGAACAGCGAGTCGGCAGTGATATCCACTTTGCGCAAGCGGTCAGAAAGAGTTCCAAGGAGCGTAGCGCCGACGCCGAGCGCAACCGCCATGACAAACAGATGCCGAATCACTGTTTGCCGATCAAAGGCTTCGACGTCGTTCAACCAGGGTGCAGCCCAGAGCCCTTGCATGGCCCAGGCCGTACCGACGCAGGCTGCGGACAGCGGCGCCAATTTCCAGAAGCGGCGATCCGAATAGATGGCGCGAAGTGCCGTGGAGTCTTTGCTGCGTAGTGGCGAGCGTGTGGGTTCGGGGACGATTGCAAAGATGACGACGGCGCAGATGGCGGCCGCTACAGCCAAGCCGAGGTGCACAAGCCGCCAGCCGAACACATCAATCAGAACTGCGGCAGGCTCGGTCGCCGTGATGGCTCCGAGCGCCCCGAGCGAGACCAGCAGGCCACTGGCCGTAGCAACCTGAACTGCGGGGAACCAGACCGCAATCGACTTCAGCCCCGCCGTCAAAATGGTCGCTACGCCGAGGCCGATCATGATCCGGCCGAGGATGAGTACCGCCAACGTGTCGCCAAGAGCGAAGATGACAGCGCCGGCCGCGGCAATCATCAGGCAGGCGCTCTGCACCTTGCGCGGCCCGTGCCGGTCGATGAGAATGCCGAGGGGCAATTGCGCAGCCATCAAGGCCAGGAAGTAACTGGAACCCAGCAAGCCAAGATCGCTCAAACTCAAGTTGAGTTCCTTGGTTAGCGAACCCGCAATCAGTGGGCTGATCAGCCAGCAGATATATGAAATGTGGTATGCGGCCGCAAAAGGTAGTAGGACGAAGACGATTTGGCGGCAGCGCGGCATTGATCGCCGTTTTCGGGGTCCCCTGATTGCCGCGCGGGCAATGCTCGGTGATCGCCGCTTCGTTGACGGTTGTTGCTCAGCAGACCGAGGCTGTCTGTTCGACATGGCCGATCAAGCCGCCGGCGGTGGTGGTTCGTCCTGCTTGGGCCTGCTCCAGACAAGGCGAATGACGCCGTCGTCGGTAGCCTCCAGAAGGACGCCCCAGACCGGTTGCGGCCAGGTCGGGTCATCGAGCCGGACTCGCAGATGGGATTTCTCCGTACCCTGCTTGGTCTTACGCCAGGCCGCGCCAATCTCGGTTGCACCGAGTGTGATCCTGAAGTCGGGGGCGTCATTGTTGGCCTTGTTGTCATTGGCAAGAATCCTGACCTGCGCTCTCAGTGCGAGCGTGCGGATGGTTCCAGCGTAGCCATCTTTGACGGCGGAAAACGTTCCTATCACGGGCATCGGAGTCTCCATTTCGGGTTGATCAGTTTGGCGTTGCGAGCCTGTAAGGCCTGAGGACGATGTCTTTGTGCACGATGACGCGCAGCGGCCAACCCGGCCGAACGGTGAGGGTCGGCTGCAGGTTCAAGTCCTTTTCGACCAGACGCTGACCGGCGCGGTTGGTTGTCTGGCCGGTGGACTCGCGCAGGGCTCGGACGAGGTCGCTCTCACCGCCGGTCGAACCAAATGCCAGGCTTGAGCCGACGCTGAGAATAGTCGAGAGCAGGACGCCCTCCAACA
>JANMVX010000371.1:0-1865 GCA_031393505.1 Hyphomicrobiaceae bacterium
ATCGGCTCGACCGCCAAGCTGACGTTCCACGAGGTCAACCGCGAGGTCACAGCCGAGGAGGCGCGCCAGGGCCGCGTGCCCGCCGGCTACAAAATCTACCCATCGGCCAAGAGCGAGGGCGCCGCCTCCTACGTGCTCAAGGAAACCCCGGTCGTCTCGGGCGAGGACCTGGTCGACGCGCAGCAGGGCTTCGACAGCCGCACCAACGAGGCGGTCATCAATTTCCGCTTCAACCAGAAGGGCGCCCGCATCTTCGGTCGCTTCACATCCGACAACGTCGGCCGTCCCTTCGCCATCGTGCTCGACAACGAGGTGCTGTCCGCCCCCGTGATCCGCTCTGAGATTCTCGGTGGATCGGGCCAGATCTCCGGCAATTTCAGCGTCAAGAGCGCCAACGATCTTGCAGTCCAGCTGCGCTCGGGCGCGCTGCCGGCCAAGCTGACGCCGATCGAGGAACGCACCGTCGGCGCCAGCCTGGGCCAGGACTCGATCGACGCCGGCATCCGCGCCGCCATCGTCGGCGCGATCCTCGTCTCCGGGTTCATGATCTTTGCCTACGGCCTGCTCGGCATCTTCGCCGTGATCGGCGCGGCCATCCACATCCTGATGGTGATCGCGATGATGACGGCGATCGGCTCGACGATGACGTTGCCCGGCATCGCCGGCATCGTGCTCACGATCGGCATGGCGGTCGACGCCAACGTGCTGATCAACGAGCGTATCCGCGAGGAGCTGCGCGCCGGGAGAACGCCGATCTCGGCGATCGAGGCCGGCTTCACGCGCGCCTACGCCACCATCATCGACAGCCAGCTGACCACGTTCATCGCCGGCCTCGTGATGTTCTGGCTCGGCTCCGGCCCGATCCGCGGCTTCGCCGTGACCCTGACGCTGGGCATCATCACCACCGTCTTCACCGCCTTCACGATCGCGCGTCTGCTCGTCGTGTGGTGGATCCGCATGCAAAAGGGCAAGCGCCTGGAAGCGCCGATGTCGTTCAAACCCGCGACCGTCAACGCGACGGCCGGCGCGGTGGTCAAGAAGAGCACCACATGATCATCTTCAAGGGCGTCGACTTCTTCCCGCACGATACGCGCTGGAAAATCATCGAGAAACGACTGCTGTTCGTCGGCTTGTCGTGGGCGCTGGCGATCGGGGCGGCGCTGCTGATCGGCTTCAAGGGCCTGAATTTCGGCGTCGACTTCAAGGGCGGCTCGCTGCTCGAGGTCCAGTCGAAAGCCGGCGCCATCGACATCGGCTCGCTGCGCTCACGGCTCGACAAGCTCGGCCTCGGCGACATCCAGGTGCAGGGCGTCGGACAGGGCAACGAGGCGCTGATCCGTATCGCCCAGCAGCGTCCTGCGGCCGGCGTCAGCGAGGACAAGGCGCAGGCCGACGCCAACGTCAAGGTACGCGCAGCGCTCGGCGACAGTCTCGAGGTCCGTCGCACCGAGGTCGTCGGCCCCGCCGTGTCCAACGAACTGAAACAGACGGGCATCATGGCGGTGATCGCCGCCATGTTCGGCATTCTGCTCTACGTCTGGTTCCGGTTCGAATGGCAGTTCGCGGTCGCCGCCATCATCGCGCTGGTGCACGACGTGTTCATCACGGTCGGCATGTTCTCGCTGCTCTGGTACGAGTTCGACCTGCGCGCGGTGGCCGCGATCCTGACGATCATCGGCTACTCGATGAACGACACCGTCGTCGTGTTCGACCGGTTCCGCGAGAACCTTCGCAAATACAAGCGCATGCCGGTGGGCGAGGTGATCGACATGTCGATCAACGAGATGCTGACCCGGACCATCATCACCAGCATGACCGCGGTGCTGGCCCTGGTCGCCCTGGCGGTGTTCGGCGGCCCGTCGCTC
>JANMVX010000387.1:0-2544 GCA_031393505.1 Hyphomicrobiaceae bacterium
CCCGCCACCGCCGTACCCCACAAGGACATGGCCAACGCCATCCGCGCGCTCTCCATGGACGCGGTGCAGAAGGCCAATTCCGGCCATCCGGGCATGCCGATGGGCATGGCCGACGTGGCCACGGTGCTGTTCACGAAATTCCTGAAATTCAATCCCGCCGAGCCCAATTGGCCGGACCGCGATCGCTTTGTGCTGTCGGCCGGCCATGGTTCCATGCTGCTCTATTCGCTGCTGTACCTGACCGGCTACCCCGGCATGGACATCGGTCAGATCGAGGCCTTCCGCCAGCTGGGCTCCAAGACTGCGGGCCATCCTGAGCACGGCCACGCCGCCGGCATCGAGACCACCACGGGGCCGCTCGGGCAGGGGCTGGCCAACGCTGTCGGCATGGCGCTGGCTGAGCGCATGCTGAACGCCCGCCACGGCGATGCGATCTGCAGCCATTACACCTATGTCATTGCAGGCGACGGTTGTCTCATGGAGGGCATCTCGCACGAGGCGATTTCTCTGGCGGGGCATCTTCGCCTGTCCAAGCTGATTGTGTTGTTCGACGACAACTCGATCTCCATCGACGGCGCCACCAGCCTGGCGGTGTCGGATGATCAGGGCGCGCGCTTTGCTGCCTCGGGCTGGGCAACCGCGAAGTGCGACGGGCACGACCCGGCGGCAGTAGCAGCCGCCATCGAAGCGGCGAAAAAGAACGACCGCCCGACCATGATCGCCTGCAAGACCATCATCGGTTTTGGCGCGCCCAAGAAGCAGGGCACATCAGGCGTACACGGCTCGCCGCTCGGGCCGGACGAGATCGCGGCCGCCCGCAAGCAGCTGGGATGGGACGCCCCGCCGTTCGTGATCCCAGCACCGATCCTGGCGGCCTGGCGTGCGGCCGGATCGCGGGGCGCGGCGGCCTTCGCGGCCTGGGAGAAGGGCTCGCACAAACTCGACAAGCACGGCCTGGCGCGGCTGCATGATCCGATCGATGCCGACGTTTCGGAGTCGATCACGAAGGCGGCGGCTGCCATCAAAGCCAAGTTCGTCGCCGAAAAGCCGAAGATTGCCACCCGCGTCTCCTCGCAGCAGGTGCTGGAAGCGTTGATCCCGGCTGCGCCCGCGCTGATCGCGGGATCGGCTGACTTGACCGGCTCCGTCGGCACCAAGACCAGCCACTACAAACCCATGAACACGGGCAAATTCGAGGGCAACTACATCCACTACGGCGTGCGCGAACTCGGCATGGCCGCCGCCATGAACGGCATGGCGCTGCATGGCGGGCTGGTCCCGTTCGGCGGCACCTTCCTGGTGTTCACGGATTACGCCCGTCCCGCTATCCGCCTGTCCTCGCTGATGGGCCAGCGCGTCATCTACGTCATGACGCACGATTCCATCGGGCTGGGCGAAGACGGCCCCACCCATCAGGCGGTCGAGCACTTGGCCAGTTTGCGCGCCATACCCAACCTACATGTGTTGCGCCCCGCCGATGCCGTGGAAGTCGCCGAGTGCTGGGAAATCGCCATCCACGCGCGCAGCACGCCGTCGATCCTGGCCCTGTCGCGCCAGAACGTGCCGACGCTGCGCAGCGGCGAGGCCGGCAACAACATGTCCGCCAAGGGCGCCTACGTGCTGCGCTCAGTTGCCGGAAAACGCGACGTGACGCTGATTGCAACGGGTACGGAAGTTTCGATTGCCGTCGAGGCCGCCGAGGCCTTGGCCAAGGACGGCGTCAAGGCCGCCGTGGTCTCGATGCCCGCCTCCGACATCTTCGACAAGCAGCCCGCCGCCTACCGCGCCGAAGTGCTGGGCACCGCCCCGCGCATCGGCATCGAAGCCGCCATCGGCTTTGGCTGGGAGCGCTGGTTAGGGGACACGGGCGTCTTTATCGGCATGCCGGGGTTCGGTGCGTCGGGGCCGTACGAAAAACTCTATGAACACTTCGGCATCACGTCCGCCAAGGTGGTCGCGGCGGCGCGAAAACTGGCACGTTGACTGGGGACATGATGTTCATTTTCGGCTCAGACGTCGCGTGTTTTCAACGGACTTCGGCGCGGGCCGAAAATGAACATCATGTCCCGAACCGCACTGCGACGTCCGTTATGAACAGGATCCCACCATCATGAACATCGATCTCTCCAAGCTGCGCACCATCGATCAGGTGGACGTGAAGGGCAAACGCGTGCTGGTGCGCGCCGATCTGAACGTGCCCATGAAGGACGGCAAGGTTACCGACGAGACGCGCATCGAGCGCTTCATGCCGACAGTGCACAGGCTCGTCCAACGCGGCGCGCGCGTCATCGTAATGGCCCATTTCGGCCGCCCCGATGGCAAGGTCGTACCAGCCATGAGCTTGCGAGAAGTGGCCGCCGTCATGTGGGTCTATGCCGGGCACCATGCCGTGCACTTTGGCGAAGATTGCATCGGGCCGGTCGCCGAGGCCGCAGTCGCCAACGTTCGCGACGGCGATCTGATAGTGCTGGAAAACACGCGCTTTCACGCCGGCGAGGAGGCCAACGATCCCGCGTTCGTCGCGGAATTGGCGAAGAATGGCGA
>JANMVX010000059.1:0-12899 GCA_031393505.1 Hyphomicrobiaceae bacterium
GCATCGCCCGGCTCTTCGGCCAGCTGCGCGCCCGTGGCCTGATCGACCACGCGCATCGAGAGCCGCACCTTGCCGCGATCATCAAAGCCCATCAGCTTGACGTAGACTTCCTGGCCCTCCTTGACCACCTCATCCACGGTCTGCGGACGGCCGCGGGTCAGCTGGGAAATATGGACGAGTCCATCCTTGGCGCCGAAGAAGTTCACGAAGGCGCCGAACTCGACCACCTTCACGACCTTGCCCTTGTAGATGGTGCCGACCTCGGGCTCCTGCGTGATGCCCTTGATACGGGCGATCGCCATCTCGATCGACTGGTGGCGGGCGGCGGCGACTTTCACGGTGCCGTCGTCATCGATGTCGATTTTTGCGCCCGTCTCTTCGACCAGCGCGCGAATGACAGAGCCGCCCGAACCGATCACTTCGCGGATCTTGTCGACCGGAATTTTTATGATTTCGATACGAGGCGCATACTCACCAAGTTCCTGGCGGGCGCCGGTGAGCGCCTTGTTCATCTCGCCCAGAATATGCAGGCGGCCAACTTGAGCCTGGCCCAGGGCCACGCGCATAATCTCTTCGGTGATGCCGGTGATCTTGATGTCCATCTGCAGCGCCGTGACGCCTTCGGACGTGCCGGCCACCTTGAAGTCCATGTCGCCGAGGTGATCTTCATCACCCAGAATATCCGACAGCACCGCAAAGCCTTCCGGTTCCTTGATCAGGCCCATGGCGATGCCCGCTACCGGACGCTTCAGCGGAACGCCCGCGTCCATCATGGCCAGCGAAGCGCCGCAGACCGTCGCCATGGACGACGAGCCGTTGCTCTCGGTGATCTCGGAGACGACGCGGATAGTGTAGGGGAAGTCCGCTGTTTCGGGCAGCATCGGATGGACGGCGCGCCAGGCGAGTTTGCCGTGGCCGATTTCGCGGCGACCCGGGGAGCCCATGCGGCCAACTTCACCGACCGAGAAGGGAGGGAAGTTGTAGTGCAGCAGGAACGTCTCTTTGTACGTTCCTTCGAGCGAGTCGATGTACTGCTCGTCTTCGCCGGTGCCAAGCGTGGTGACGACCAGCGCCTGGGTTTCACCGCGCGTGAACAGGGCCGAACCATGCGTACGCGGCAGAATGCCGACTTCCGACACGATCTGGCGCACTGTCTTGACGTCGCGGCCATCGATGCGGCGGCCGGTCTTCAAGATGCGTCCGCGGACAATGTCCTTCTCGATGTCCTTGAAGGTGTCGCCGATGTGGACCTTTTCCGTGCCGTTGTCATCGGCCGGGACCAGCGACTTCAGCTTGTCTTTGGCGGCGTTGATCTTGGCCACGCGCTCGCTCTTGTCCATGGTGGAGAAGGCGGCTTCGAGATCGGCCTTGCACAGATGTTCGACCTGCGATTTGTACTTGTTGGCGTCGGGGAGCTTGACTTCCCAGGCATCCTTGGCGGCTTTTTCCGCCAGCTGTATGATGGCTTGGATGACCGCCTGAAAACCGCGATGGCCGACCATGACGGCTTCGAGCATCTGCTGCTCGGACAATTCCTTGGCCTCGGATTCGACCATCAGCACGGCGTCGTGGGTGCCGGCGACAACCAGATCGAGGGACGAATTCTTCATCTCGTCGACCAGCGGGTTCAGAACGCACTTGCCGTCGAGGAAACCGACGCGGGCAGCGCCAATCGGGCCCATGAAGGGAATGCCGGAGAGCGTAAGCGCGGCGGAGGCGGCGACCAAGGCGACGATGTCGGGATCGTTCTCGAGATCATGCGAGAGCACGGTGCACACGACCTGCGTCTCGTTCTTGAAACCGGGGGCGAACAGCGGGCGGATCGGCCGGTCGATTAGGCGGGAGACCAGCGTCTCCTTCTCGGTCGGGCGGCCTTCGCGCTTGAAATAGCCGCCGGGGATTTTACCGGCCGCATACGTCTTTTCGATATAGTTGCAGGTGAGCGGGAAGAAATCGATGCCCGGCTTGGCGCTTCGGGCGGCGACGGCGGTCGCGAGCACCGTGGTGTCGCCGTAGCGCGCGAGCACCGCGCCGTCGGCCTGGCGGGCCATCCGCCCGGTTTCGAGCGTCAGCTTGCGGCCGGCCCAGTCGATCTCAACCTTGTGTACGTTGAACATAGTCGTGTCCTATTCTCTTCGTTCGGGTCAGGAGGCTGCCCCCATGGCAGGCTCCTCTACTTCCCTCTCCCCCTTCTTCGGGGGGCGAGGAGACCGCCCCTCGCAGGCGCCTCATTGCGCCAAGAGCTGGGCGGTCGGTGAGGGGCAGCGGCACGTGCCGGCCCTCTCTCAAAAGGGGCAGCGCTTGTGGCTGTCCCTCATCCGGCCTTGAATCCTCCGCGCTAAGGCGCGTCGGCGGCCACCTTCTCCCCCGGAAGACGGGGGAGAAGGGAAGTCCGCGCCCGGAACAGGCTCCGAGCGGTGTTCGTGGACAGTTGTTGTCTTGTGGCAAATCCGGACCTAGCGACGGATGCCGAGGCGCTCGATGAGCGTCTTGTAGCGCTTATCGTCCTTCGACTTCAGATAGTCGAGCAGGCGGCGGCGTTGGCTGACCATTTTCAGCAGGCCGCGGCGCGAATGGTTGTCCTTCACGTGGGCCTTGAAATGCTCGGTGAGGTTGGTGATGCGGGTGGTCAAGATCGCGACCTGGACTTCGGGCGAACCGGTGTCGCCGTCCTTGGTGGCGTAGTCCTTGACGAGGGCAACTTTGGCTTCGGCAGCAATAGACATGCAGTCTCCTAAAGCGACATCGGATGGAATTTGATCAGCAGGCCCAACCAATCAAGAGGCGAGGTTGAATACGCGGAGTGGGTGCAGCTCGCCCTGTTGGATTTCTCCGATAGCGACCAGCGATCCCTTGCACAGCGCGTAAGCGGGCCCTGTCAGGATCGGGGCGCCGGCTCCTCGGATAAGGATGGGTTGGCCCCGATTCAGCCGCGCTGCATCAGCAGGCGTCACAGACAGTGCCGGGATGTCGTCCAGCGCCGTCTCGACCGGCCTCAAGGAAACCATGAGGCCGTCGCGACCAGCGGCACTATTAGCGATTTCGGTGAGGTTATCCAGAGAAATCGCGGCCGATTCCGTGAACGGCCCAACCCGCGTGCGGCGGAGGACCGTGACGTGGCCGAGGCACCCCAGGAGCCGGCCCATGTCGCGGGCGAGCGAGCGGACGTAGGTGCCTTTTCCACAATCGCAGTCGAACGTCGTGACGGAGTTGTCAGCTGTGTGCTCGGTTATGCGCAACTCGTGGACGGTGACGGTGCGGGCCGCGAGTTCAAAGACCTGGCCTTCGCGGGCAAGATCATAAGCGCGCTCGCCATCGACCTTGATGGCGGAATATTGCGGCGGCGTTTGCTGGATGTCGCCGGTGAAGTCGGTCAGGATCGCTTCGATAGCCGAGCGCTCGGGGCGGGCATCGCTGGTCTTAGTGACCTTGCCATCGACGTCATCCGTATCGGTCTCGGCCCCCCAGGTGACGGAAAACCGATAACTTTTCTCGCCATCGACCACATAGGGGACGGTCTTGGTCGCCTCGCCGAACGCGATCGGCAGGATGCCCGTCGCCAGCGGATCGAGCGTGCCGGCGTGCCCGGCCTTCTGGGCCTGATACAACCGTTTCACGCGGTTGACGGCGTCGGTCGAGGTCAGGCCTTGCGGCTTATCGAGGATAAGCCAGCCGTGGGTCGGAAAACCCTTGGGTTTGCGCATAATTGGGTATGTCTCAGGGGGTTAAACGTAGGGGCGACCCGTGGGTCGTCCTCTAACGGCACGGCACGGCACGCTGCACGAGGGCGACCCACGGGTCGCCCCTACGCCTCTTCGTCCTTCTTCTCAATATCCCGCCGCACCGCAGGCGAATGCAACAACCGCTCGATCCGCTCGGCCTCGGCAAAACTGTCGTCGGCCATGAAGCGGATTTCCGGCGCCGACTTCAGGTTCAGATGCTTGGCGACGTCGCCGCGGATGAATTTCTTGTGCCGGTTGAAGGCCGCGATGGCCGCGTCGGCATCTTTGCCGCCGAGCGGCATGATGTAGGCGGTCGCCAGCTTCAAGTCCGGCGACATGCGCACTTCCGAGATCGAGATGACGAGGCCGGCGAGGATCTCGTCATGGATATCCCCGCGCACCATCAACTGGGCAAGGCGGTGCCGCACCAGTTCGCCAACGCGTAAGGCGCGCTGGGATGGGGTTTTGGGGGCGCCCTTGGCGGCGTCTTTCATTGTGTGTGATCTTGGAGACATGGGCTACTTTTTAAGCGATTTCTTTGGGTAGCGATTACGCTGGCAGACTTCACCGAGTGGATTGGCGATGCATCGGCGCTCTTGCCTTTTCGGCATGCCGCGGATCAAGTTCCGCCTCACAAATCAGTGCCGCAACAAAACTTCGCAACAACTCGATTCTAGCAATTGCCGAATCTTTTTTCCAATCCGGAATGTGGAGCCCAAAGAATTCGTGCATCGACGTCTCTTCTGTATTCGCCTCAGTCAGCACATGCCGCAAAACAATCCGCTGCAGCTTATCGCTCGACTTAACAATTGCACTAACCGGAGCTGGATCCCCGCCACGGAAGTCAACAATCCAAGACATGACGATTCCGTGAGAAGTGTCGTCAGCAACATTTTCCGTTGACTCTAAGTACGCAATATTTAGGCGCAGTATAAGGGCGTGGTCTGTCTCGGCGATTGCTGACTCAGCATATTGATGGGCTGGATCGAACGAAGAATCATGCACTATTCTGAATAGAGCGCGTGCCTGCGATTCCGTAACTCTGCCACTGACTTCTCTGATTATTGCGAAGAGAGTTGTTCTCTCATCGTAGCCATCTTCTTCAAGCCAAGCAGCGACGGCGGCCTCATAGCGTGTCAGCCATCCGTCGCTAGAAGTTGAATCAGTTGGCAAACTGCGATCTCACCACTACAGCGACCGGATAATCGTCTCCACATTGAAGCACTCGATGACATCGCCCTTGCGCATGTCCTCGTATTTCTCGAAGGCCATGCCGCACTCCTGGCCGGCGGGGACTTCCTTGACCTCGTCCTTGAAGCGCTTGAGCGTCGAGAGCGAGCCTTCGTGCACCACGACGTTGTCGCGGATGAGGCGCACTTTCGCGCCGCGCTCGACCTTGCCATCGGTGATGCGGCAGCCGGCGACCTTGCCGACCTTGGAGATGTTGAACACATCCAGGATGAGCGCGTTGCCGAGGAAGTTCTCCTTGAACGTCGGTGCCAGCAGGCCGGACATGGCCTTTTTCACGTCGTCGATCAGGTCGTAGATGATCGAATAATAGCGGATCTCAATGCCGTCGCGTTCGGCGTGGGCCTTGGCCTGCACGTTGGCGCGCACGTCGAAGCCGATGATGATGGCTTCGGACGCGTTGGCCAACGAGATATCGCTCTCGGTGATGCCGCCGACGCCCCAATGCACGATGCGGGCCGCGACCTCTTCCGTGCCGAGCTTTTCCAGCGCGGCGTTGATAGCTTCCACCGATCCCTGCACGTCGCCCTTGATGAGCAGCTTGAACTCCTTGCGGCCTTCGCCCTTCAAGGAACTCATCATCTGCTCGAGCGTGCGCCCACCCGTGCTGCCGCCGCTGGCCAGACGCTCGCGGCGTTTGCGCGTGCGGTATTCGGTCAATTCGCGGGCGCGAGCATCGCTCTCCACCACGGCCAGCTGATCGCCGGCTTCAGGAGCGGAATTGAAGCCCAGCACCTCGACGGGGACGGACGGTCCCGCGCTCTGCACATGCTGGCCGTGATCGTTGATCAGCGCGCGCACCCGGCCGAACGCCGAGCCAGCCACCATGATGTCGCCGACATGCAGTGTGCCGCGCTGGATCAGCACGGTGCCGACCGGGCCGCGGCCCGCTTCCAGCTTGGCTTCGATGACGATGCCTTCGGCCGAAACCTCCGGGTTGGCTTTCAGCTCCAAGACTTCAGACTGCAGGATGATGGCTTCGAGCAGCTTGTCGAGGCCGGTGCGCTTCAGTGCCGATACTTCGACATCAAGCGTTTCGCCCGACATCTTTTCCACGACGATTTCGTGCTGCAGCAGCTCGGTGCGGACACGGTCCGGTTCGGCCTGATGCTTGTCGATCTTGTTGATCGCAACGATGATCGGCACACCCG
This sequence comes from Hyphomicrobiaceae bacterium, assembly GCA_031393505.1. GTDB lineage: Bacteria > Pseudomonadota > Alphaproteobacteria > Rhizobiales > Hyphomicrobiaceae > JANYHF01. Next base: position 6,122 of record JANMVX010000059.1, read on the forward strand.
CCGCCTTGGCGTGCTTGATGGCTTCCACCGTCTGCGGCATGACGCCGTCGTCGGCGGCCACCACCAGCACCACGATGTCCGTCACCTTGGCGCCGCGGGCGCGCATGGCGGTGAAGGCTTCGTGGCCCGGCGTGTCGATGAAGGTGATCTTGTGGCCATCCTTGGTCACGACCTGATAGGCGCCGATGTGCTGCGTGATGCCGCCGGCCTCGCCCGACACGACGTCGGTCTGGCGGATGGCATCGAGCAGCGACGTCTTGCCGTGGTCGACATGGCCCATGATCGTGACGATCGGCGCGCGCAGCGTCTGATCGGTCTCGTCGGCTTTCGAGCGGATAAAGCCTTCTTCCACGTCGGCTTCCGACACGCGCTTGGGATTGTGCCCAAATTCGCGCACCACGATCTCGGCGGTATCGGCGTCGATCACGTCGGTGATCTTTCTCATCTCGCCCTCCTTCATGAGGAGCTTGATGATGTCGACGCCGCGCACGGCCATGCGGTTGGACAGTTCCTGGATCGTGATCATTTCCGGAATGATCACTTCACGGATCATCTTTTCGGGCGCGACCAGCGTGCCCATCTGCTTGGCTTTTTCACGTTCGCGGCGGCGCTTCAGGGCCGAGAGCGAGCGTTCGCGCTGCTGGTCGTCCAGCGCGTTGACGATGGTCAGCCGGCCGCGCGCGCGCTTGTCGTCGGCGACCTTCTTGACCGGGATGCGCTGCGGCGGGGCCTTCTTGACGCCACCAGGTCCCGTCTTGCGGATGGTGTCGTCTTCTTCGGCCTCGTTGCGCTCAGGTCGCTTTACACCCGGCGCGGCGGTGCGCTTGATTTCGTCCGTGGGCGCCGGAGCGTCGGCCGGCGACATCACCTGGCCCTTGACGGCGTCACGGCCGGTCGGGCGCGGCGCAGTGCGCGTGCCGGGCTCGGCGCGGCGCACCGGAGCGGCTGGCGCTTCTGCCTTAGGCGTGGTGCCCGCAGCGGCATGGCGCGCGGCTTCCTGTTCCTTCTGCACGCGCAGCCGGTCTTCCTCGGCCTTCGCGCGCACTTGCTCTTCCTGATCGCGCTTCAGCTGCTGATCAAGAAGCGCGCGGCGCTTGGCATCTTCTTCGGCGCGGACGCGATCATCGGACTCACGAGCGCGGGCGACCGAGAGCGCTTTCAGGCGTGCATCGCGTTCGTCATCGGAGAGCGTGCGAGCGGCGCCGCCGGCCGGAGAGGTGGTGCGCTTAGCCGTTGGCTGCAGCCGGGCGGCTGGACCTGCGGGCGCTGCCGTTGCTGGCGTCGCGACCTTGGCCACGACGGGCGCCGGAGCGGCGACCACCGTCTCAACGACTTCCTCGGGCGCTCCCGTTGGTCCTGTGATCGTGCGCCGCTTGCGCTTCTCGACCACCACGGGCTTGGACCGCCCATGGGAAAAACTCTGACGCACATGGCCCGCGTCGACGGTGCGGTTCAGTGTCAGCGTGCCGGTCTTGCCGCTGCGGGGCGCGCTGGGAGTTGCGCCGAGTGCGGTCTTGTCGCCCTGATCGTTGCTTTCGCTCATGCCGTACTATGCCGTCCTTTGGGTCGCCCGCAGGCGTGAATAGAAAGGTCAAGAAGACCGGTAGCGTCTCAGACGCTCGGTCTGCTCGACGAAATTTCTAGCTGCTGGCGCATCGATAAGCGCCCCATGTACCACATTTGGCTTCGCCAGTGCCAAACTCAATTGCGAATTGCTGAAACAGTCGATGCTGGGCGGTGGCGAGGCCGCCGCATCGGGTCCGTTTGCCAAAGTCGTCCGTAGTTTTGCCTCGAGTTTGCCCGTCCCGTCGGCGCCGGCGTCGCTGGCATGCAGCAGACGGAACGCTTTGCGCTCGGTGATCGTGATCGCCACGCGCTCAAAACCCAGGATCAGGCAACCCGCCTTGTTGGCGAAGGACAAAGCATCCAACGCGTGCTTGTGCAAGAGGTCTTCGATCAGAGTTGGCAATGCGGGATCGGCCTCAACAGTCTTTTTCAACCCGCGAGTGAAGCATTTACGAGCAACTGCGTCGGCCACCTTGGACTTGGCGAGGGTAACCCATATGCCGCGGCCGGGGAGTTTGTGCTTCAGGTCTGGAACGACTTTTCCGTCCGGCCCCGCGACGAAGCGGATCATGTCTTCGATGGGCAGACGTTCACGCGTGACAGCGCAGAGCCGATGCCGGGCGTCCTCGCCCGGCTCAGCTTGGTCAGTCAATTCCTGCTGCAACGCGTGCTTCATAAGATCCTATCGAAGCGAGAGGCCAAAGCCGGGCGCTCGCGGTCACTTGCTCTGCCCCGGCTTGCCTTTGAAGTCGGCGAACACGGCGTCGGCTTCGCTCTGCGGCGCTTCGGCGGCTTCAGCTTCGGCCTCGGCGGGCTTGGTCTTGATCACGTCTTCCAGCGACACCCAGCCGGCGACCACGCGGGCCGACATGATGAGGTCTTCCATGTCGGTCTTGGACATTTCGAACGCTTCCAGTATGCCCTTGTGGCGCTTGGTGTCGGCGTCCTTCTTCTCGGTCCAGCCGGCAAGGTCGTCGGTGGCGCAATCGGCCAGGTCTTCGACCGTCTTGATGCCGCCCTCGCCGAGCGCGACCAGCATGGCTGTGGTCACGCCGGGCACTTCAGCCAGTTCGTCCTTCACGCCGAGCGCCTTACGCTTGTCGTCCAATTCCTGCTCCTTGCGTTCCAGATACTCTTTGGCTCGCTGCTGCAATTCGCCCGCAAAATTCTCGTCGAAGCCGTCGATGTTGGAGACTTCGGCGCTGTCGACAAACGCGATTTCCTCGATGTTGGCGAAGCCTTCGGTCACCAGCAGCTGGGCGATGACTTCGTCCACGTCCAGGGCTTCCTGGAATAGGCCGGTGCGCTCCTCGAATTCCTTCTTGCGGCGCTCCTGCTCCTGCGCCTCGGTCAGAATGTCGATGGCCCAACCGGTGAGCTGCGAGGCCAGTCGCACGTTCTGCCCGCGCCGGCCGATGGCGAGCGAGAGCTGCTCATCGGGAACGACTACCTCGATGCGCTCGGCATCTTCGTCCAGCACCACCTTGGCGACTTCGGCGGGGGCGAGCGCGTTGACGATGAAGGTGGCCGCATCAGGCGACCACTGAATGATGTCGATCTTCTCGCCCTGCAGTTCGCCAACCACGGCCTGCACGCGCGCGCCGCGCATACCGACGCAGGCGCCGACCGGATCGATGGAGCTGTCGTTGGAGATGACGGCGATCTTGGCGCGGCTGCCGGGATCGCGGGCAACCGATTTGATGACCACCACGCCGTCATAGATTTCCGGCACTTCCTGCATGAACAGTTTGGCCATGAATTCTGGGCGCGTGCGCGAGAGGAAAATCTGCGGGCCGCGCTGTTCGCGGCGCACGTCGGCGACATAGGAGCGGATGCGGTCGCCGTATTTGAACGCCTCGCGCGGCAGCTTCTCGTCGCGGCGCACGATGCCTTCGGCGCGGCCCAAATCGACGATGACGTGACCGTGCTCTTCGCGCTTGACCGTGCCGTTGACGATCTGGCCAATTTTGTCCTTGTACTCCGCAAATTGCCGGTCGCGCTCGGCGTCGCGCACCTGCTGCACGATCACCTGCTTGGCGTTCTGCGCGGCGACGCGGCCATAGTCGAGCGGCGGCAGCTCTTCGATCAGTTCCTCGCCCAGTGCCGCGTCCTTCTTGATTTTCTTGGCGGACTTCAGGTCCAGCTGGGTCGAGTCATTCTCAATCGCATCGACAACAGTCAGTACGCGTATCAGCTTGATCTCGCCAGACTTGGCGTCGATAGAGGCGCGGATATCGTTTTCGGCGCCGTAGCGGGACTTGGCCGCCTTCTGGATCGCGTTCTCCATCGCCCCGATGACGATCTGACGATCAATCGTCTTCTCGCGTGCGACCGCATCGGCGATCTGCAGCAGTTCCAGCCGGTTGGCGCTAATGCCTGCCTGAGCCATGTCGTTACTCCATTTCCTCGGGGGCGCCATCGCCATTGTCGTCGGCGTCGGCTTCGTTGTGCTTGTCCCGGCTCGAGCGCCGGAGGTCTTCGCGAATGAGTGCGTCCGTCATAACGAGTTTGGCATTGGCGATGAGCGCCGGCGGCAGTCCCAGCACGATGGGCGCGCCCTCTGGCACTTTGGCGCCGTCGTCCTTGGTGCGGTCCAGCAGTTCGATGCGCACTTCGCCGTCGACATAGCCGTCGAGCATGCCGCGCAGGCGGCGGCGGCCATCGATGGGCTCGGTGAGTTCAATGCGCACTTCGGAGCCGGCCCAGTTGGCGAAATCGGAGGCGCGCACCAGCGGGCGGTCGATGCCCGGAGATGAAATTTCCAGGTGATACTGGCCCGGCAGCGGCTCGGCGACGTCGAGAGCAGGGTTGAGATCGCGCGAGATAAATTCCAATTCGCCGACTGTGATGCGCCCGTCGGGACGCTCGGCCATGATCTGCACAGTGGTGCCGTTGCGACCGCTGACCGTCACTTTCACCAGCCGGAACCCGAGCGCTTCGATGCGCGGTTCGACAATGGCCGCGATCTGCGCGGCTTGGCCGACCTCGCGCACAAAGCGCGGCTCGACTGGGCTCGCGGGCGCGGCGGACGTCACAGTGTCGTTGTCGGGGCTCGTCGTCATCAACCTGACCGAACGCGGCTTTCGCCTTGATTCCGGGACCACTTCTGGTCCGTAAGGACCCGCTCACCGAAGCGCTGGTCCCTTAGCAGTTCGGCCGCCCCAAACAAAAAGAGCGGACCCCCGAAGGGCCCACTCTCGAAGTTGAGATGATCATGAGCACCATCAATATAGGCAGCTCCCGCGTTTGACGCAATGGAAAAGTGACGAGAATGCATAGCTCATCGTTTGACGATGTTAATGCCCTGATTTGTAATGAAATTTAGGCGAATGGCGGCGCCCCTAGGGAGCCCAGAAATGGTCCATTTCAGCACCTTTGGAAACGAAAGTAATAGCACTGCCGTCCCGCCGCGACGGCTTTTGCTTCGTAGCGCGTTGGCGGCCAATCAGGGGAGCGGACGCGCCATTCGTCAGGCGTCAAGGCAGGCCAAACAAAATTTGGGTTTTTTGTCACCGCTAGCAACGTCGTGCGCACATAGTCAGCGATGTCGGTGGCAATGCGCAACTCCGCCCCCGGACTCATGACACGCGCCAACGCCGCTACTGTCTTGGGCGACACGATCCGGCGTTTCCAATGCCGCCGCTTGGGCCAGGGATCGGGGAAGAGAATGAAAGCGCGCGCGATGGAATTCGGCGGCAGCCAGTTCAACAGGATCTGCGCTTCGTCATCATACAGTCGGACATTGCTGAGCCCGGTCGCTTCCACGCGCGTCGCCAGCTGCGCCATGCCGTTGACGAACGGCTCGGCCCCGATGATGCCAACATCCGGATTGTGCTCGGCCTGCCAGGCGAGGTGCTCACCACCGCCAAAGCCGATTTCGAGCCAGGTTTCTCGGACCTTGCCATCGAAAAGTTGCGTCATTGGCTGCGGCGCGGGTTTGCTCACATCCGGACGCAGCTTCGGCAGCACGCGGTCCATGACGGATTGCTGCAACGGCGAGAGCGGATGGCCCTTGCGGCGGCCATAGAAGTGCCGGCCGCGATGTTCGGAGTCGTCGGTCAATGTGTTCCGCGAAGAGTTAGTGTGCTGAGTTGGCGGAAACGTAGCGGCGACCCGTGGGTCGCCCTGGTGCAACATACCGTGCCGTTAGAGGGTGACCCACGGGTCGTCCCTACCAATGACTTACAGCAGGTGTCAGCTCGCCGCCTTCAAAATCTCCGCAGCCAGATCCGTCTTCTCCCACGAGAAGCCGCCATCGGCTTCCGGCGCGCGGCCGAAGTGGCCGTAGGCGGCGGTGCGGCGATAGATCGGCAGCGTCAGATTGAGGCGCTTACGGATGTTCGTCGGGCGCAGCGGAAACAGTTTTGCCAATACCTCTTCCAGCCGGTTGTCCGGAACTTTTCCGGTGCCCTGGGTGTCCACCAGCAGCGACATCGGTTCGGCAACGCCAATGGCGTAGGCGACCTGGATCATGCAGCGCGTCGCCAACCCTGCCGCCACGACGTTCTTGGCCAGATAGCGCGCCGCATAGGCCGCCGAGCGGTCGACCTTGGTGGTGTCCTTGCCGGAAAAAGCGCCGCCGCCATGGGGCGCCGCGCCACCATAGGTGTCGACGATGATCTTGCGGCCGGTGAGGCCGGCATCACCCATCGGGCCGCCGACCTCGAAGATGCCGGTCCCGTTGATGATGTAGTCGGTCTTCGCGTCGAGCCACTGCTCGCCGATCGCGGGCTTCACGATCCGCTCGATGACGTCGTTCTTGATGCGGTCGTGGGCGATGCCCCGGTCGTGCTGTGTCGCGACGACGACCTTGGCCACGCGCACCGCCTTGCCGCGCGAGTACTCGACGGTCACCTGACTCTTGCCATCCGGCCGGAGGTACGGGATCGCGCCGATCTTCCGTGCGTCGGCGAGCTCGCGGGCCACCCGGTGCGCGAGCATGATCGGGAGCGGCATGAGCTCCGGTGTCTCGTTCACCGCGAAGCCGACCATCATCCCCTGGTCACCGGCGCCAAGCTCGGCAGCCTCCCCGCCCTCGCGCGACTCCTGGGCCATATCGACGCCGGTCTTGATGTTGTCCGACTGCCCGTGCAGGGCGGAGATGACGGCGCAGGTGTTGGCGTCGAAGCCGTATTCGGCGTCCGTGTAGCCGATCCCGCGCACGACGTCGCGCACGACATCCTGCACGTCCACGGTGTGCGTCGTCGTGACC
>JANMVX010000132.1:0-1543 GCA_031393505.1 Hyphomicrobiaceae bacterium
GGCCGGGCGTGGTCGCGGATCTGCAGCACGCGGTGCGCGGCGCCGACAACGCCGACGCCAAGGCCGGCAAGATCCCGCAGAAGTTCCGCGATTATTCGCGCCAGATCGACGAGCAGTCCGAGCAGCTGATGACGTTGCGCGGCTTGTTCCGCATCAAGAACGCCGACGAGATGGACCGCACGCCGGTGCCGCTCGAGGAGGTCGAGCCGGCGGCGTCGATCGTCAGGCGGTTCTCGACCGGGGCGATGAGCTTCGGCTCGATCTCGCGCGAGGCGCACACGACGCTGGCGATCGCGATGAACCGGATCGGCGGCAAATCGAATACCGGCGAAGGCGGCGAGGAAGCCGACCGCTACACGCCGATGGCGAACGGCGATTCGATGCGCTCGGCGATCAAGCAGGTCGCCTCCGGCCGCTTCGGCGTGACGACGGAATACCTCGTCAATTCCGACATGATGCAGTTCAAGATGGCGCAGGGCGCAAAGCCCGGCGAGGGCGGCCAGCTGCCCGGCCACAAGGTCGATCAGATCATCGCCAGCGTGCGCCATTCGACGCCCGGCGTCGGCCTGATCTCGCCGCCGCCGCATCACGACATCTATTCGATCGAGGATCTGGCTCAGCTCATCTTCGACTTGAAGAACGTCAATCCGCAGGCGGCCGTCTCCGTCAAGCTCGTCTCCGAGGTCGGCGTCGGCACGGTCGCCGCCGGCGTCGCCAAGGCGCGCGCCGACCATGTCACGATCGCGGGCTTCGAAGGCGGCACCGGCGCATCGCCGCTGACCTCGATCAAGCACGCGGGCTCGCCGTGGGAGATCGGCCTGGCCGAAACCCACCAGACGCTCGTCGCCAACCGCCTGCGCGGCCGGATCGCCGTGCAGGTCGACGGCGGCGTTCGCACCGGCCGTGACGTCGTCATCGGCGCGCTGCTGGGCGCCGACGAGTTCGGCTTCGCCACCGCGCCGTTGATCGCGGCGGGCTGCATCATGATGCGCAAGTGCCATCTGAACACCTGTCCGGTCGGCGTCGCCACCCAGGATCCTGTCCTGCGCGCCAGGTTCCAGGGCAAGCCCGAGCACGTCATCAATTTCTTCTTCTTTGTCGCCGAGCAGGTGCGCGAGATCATGGCGCAGCTCGGCTATGCCCGTTTCGAGGACATGGTCGGGCAGTCCGACACCCTCGACAAGGATCGGGCCATCCGTCATTGGAAAGCGCGCGGCCTCGATTTTCGCAAGTTGTTCTTCAAGCCCGACCCGGAGGCCGGCGTCGCCATCTCGCATACCGAAAGCCAGAACCACGGCCTGGAAAAGGTGCTCGACACCAAGCTGATCAAGCTCGCTCGCAGCGCAATCGACGGCACTGGCCGGTTCCAGACCGACCCCAAGAAGCCGGTCGCGATCTGCAACCGCGACCGCACCACCGGCGCGAGCCCCCTCACCTCGCTCAAGCACGCCGGCTCGCCGTGGGAGATCGGCCTCGCCGAGACGCACCAGACGCTGGTCGCCAATCGGCTGCGCAGCCGCATCGCCGTGCAGGTCGATGGCGG
>JANMVX010000142.1:0-2242 GCA_031393505.1 Hyphomicrobiaceae bacterium
GGGATCAAGGCGTGGTGGGCGCTGACGGGCTCGAACCGCCGACATCTTCCGTGTAAAGGAAGCGCTCTACCAACTGAGCTAAGCGCCCGCGCATCGCGGCATGCGGCCGATGCCACGCAGCGCCCGCCCGGGCAAGGCCGCTTGCACACGCCCCATCGTCCGCTACCAAACGACAAGCGACGCCGCGCCTGACCGGCCTCGCGCTCGGCGCCACCACCGCCACCGCGATCTTCGGCGGGCTGACCCCGCTGGTTGCACAATATGCCACCAAGGCCAGCGGCTGGCCGAGCACCCCCGGCCTGATGATCGCGCTCGTCGCGCTGGCGGTGCTGCCTTCATTGTGGCGAATGAAGGAAACAGCGCCGCTCCAGTTGAATCGAATCTAATGGCGCAGGGCTCTAGTCCCCACTTCTGGTCCGTCATGGGCCGAAAGCGGACACCCACGTCAGTCATACTGAGATGGGGCTCGTCACCTCCTTACCATGTCAACTGAGCTCGCCGGTCGAAAGCCAGTGAGCACATTCCGAACCCAGCTTCTCAATTGCTGCTTTCTCGTAGCTCTGGCTTTCGACGACAGAGAGAGTGTCTCGCCAGCGACCATTAACGCCCTTATTCATGAAGTCGCCTGCACCACCTTCGAAAACGGCGCCGCCTAAGGGCGCGACCTTATGTGCGTTGGCCTTCATATAGTCGAAGCTGCAGTGATCGATGATTGCAGGCCATGCTTCCTCTGGCACTTTGATATTGAGGAAGTCAGCGATCGCCTGCATCTCTCCGGGTAGATTCGCCTTGAGCGCATTGAAGTGGACCAACTTCACGTTCGGCAAATCGCGGACCGCCCACCAGCTGGCGATATTGTCCCAGAACGACCACAGCGGTTTTCCGTCCTGCTCGAGCCACGTGCGGAAATAACGACGCACGTCCGGATCTGGCGGTTCTATCGGCGGACCAACGAGCCCAGGAGTCTCGTTCATGATCTGATACCAAAGCGCGTTTGCCGTGGAATGATGATGGTAGAATGAAAACAACACATCGCGTCCGTCGCGTCCGATGTAGATATATTTTGCCTTGGGGGAGAACACGAGCGCATCCACCGGCAAGTGCGTCTTGACGACCCGTCGGTGCGTCTGCGCCTCAAGCATCGCCAGTTTCTCCGTAGCGGGGGGCACACGCAGATCGACCCAGGGCGAGACGGCGTGCATCGCGATCTCTTCATCGCCTTGAAAGATCAACTGTCCTACGATCTGCTGCGTCCACGTCGTGCCCGACTTGGCGTAAGTGGCAATCACCACGTCGTCGTTTCTAAAAGCGAAGTCATTCCAAACCGCGGAATCCATGTGGTGGTTCATCAGCTCACGCGACTTGCGCGGCCAGGCGATGGCGGCATTAGACATGGTGCATCTGTCTCCGATATGTGACGAGACGGGGTGAGCCAGCCACTTGGCAATGTCAAAACGATCAAACCAAGTTCGGAAGCGACGCAATAGGTCGAAAGCCGACTTTGTGCTCCTCCAGTCCTACAACCCTCGCACCAGTTTCACCGCGACCGCGACCCATGCCGGATCGACCACCACTTGCTGGCGGCCGCCCGCGCCCGGGGGGAGCAATTGGAGCTTGCCGCCGCTGACGCCCCCGCCATCGCTGGCGCCACTTGCCGCGCCCGCCTCGCGCCCGATCAGGCGGCCGAACAGGAAGCGGCCGGCAGGGCGGGGGACGAGGACGTCGCGGTTGAGCGCGCGGGCGAAAGGGGAATGGCCGCTGTGGGTGGAAATCGGACGCCATTCAGCTAAGCTCCGCCGGAGGAGGAAGGACCTATGATCGCGCTCGCCCTGTTTGCATTGGTTATAGCAGGGCCGGAACGCGCTGTGGTGCACGCCTCCGCTGACGATTGTGCAATCATAGTCGAGATTGGAAGGGCGCAGGCCGCTTGGGGACCGAAAGGACCGAATCAACCTTTTGTCGTTGAGGCTCAAGGGCCAAACGGCAGTGTTTACCGTCAGGAATGTGACTGGGCGGCCTTGGGGGTTGGTGCTCCAGTGCTGGCAAAGATTGGTGAGCCAGGACCGAGGTTCGCAGTAGAGCGCCCGGTGTATGGAGTGGGGCGCAAGACTGCAGAAGCCGATGTGAACTTCATAGCTTGGGCCGGACCCGGCACGGCCCCATTCATTTCGATCCTGCACTGCAGACTAAGAACCAGTCGCGGCGTGTGGCACCTAGTGAAATGCGAGCAAGGGCTCATCAC
>JANMVX010000175.1:0-92343 GCA_031393505.1 Hyphomicrobiaceae bacterium
GGAATGCCGGCATCGCGCACCACGCGCTTGGTCAGCGCCTTGTCCAGGGCCAGCGCCATGGTGGTGGCGTCGGAGAAGGCATAGGGCTGGTCGTACAGCTCCAGCAGCGCGGGCACCTGCGCCTCGCGGCAACGGCCCTTCAGCCCCTCGGCGATCGACCACACCAGATCCCAGGTGTCGCCCAGCACCAAGCGCTGCGCCAGCTTCTTGCCGTGGCCAATCCTGTCGACCTGATGGCCTAGCCGCTCCAGCGCGCGCGCCATGCCATCGATGGTCTCGATGGAATCGAACTCGACGGTCTGCTCCTCGGAGAAGCCCATGGCCCGATAGTCGTCGCGAAGATCGTAGATGAGGCCGATACGCATCAGACTGCCCCGCTGAGCTTGGCTTCTGGTTTCGACGTGGCCCGCGCCGGATTGCCGTCCGGATCGGGATAGCGGTAGGTGTGGCCCTCAAAATTCCGCAGCAGCAGATCGTCGCCGTCGCGGCCCGTCACATATTCCGGCAACAGCGGGATTTTGCCGCCACCGCCCGGCGCGTCGATGACATACTGCGGCACGGCGTATCCCGTGGTGTGCCCGCGAAGGCCCTCGATCATCTCCAGACCTTTGGCGACACTTGTGCGGAAATGCGACGATCCCGTGATCGGGTCGCATTGATAGAGATAATAAGGCTTTACACGCCGCATCAGCAGACCGTGGTAGAGCTTCTTGAGGATGGCGACCTCGTCATTGATCCCCCTCAAGAGCACCGTCTGCGAGCCGAGCGGAATGCCGGCGTCCGCCAGACGTGCCGTGGACTCCGTCACCTCGGGCGTCAGTTCCTCGGGGCGCGTGAAGTGGATGCTCATCCACAACGGGTGATGCTTTTTCAGCATCTTGGTCAGCGCCTTGGTCACGCGCTGCGGCAGCACCACCGGCACCTTGGTGCCGAGGCGGACGAACTCGACGTGCTTGATCGCGCGCAGGCGCCCCAGCAGATAGTCGAGCTTGTCGTCGCCGATGGTCAGCGGGTCGCCGCCCGAAATCAGCACGTCGCGGATTTCCGGATGCGCTTCGATGTACTCGAAGGATTTATCCCATTGCGATTTTGAGAACGAGTACTCCCCTCCTGATTCGCCCACCATGCGCGAGCGCGTACAATAACGGCAATAGGTCGAACAGGTTCCCGTGGACAGGAACAGCACCCGGTCGGGATAGCGATGCACGAGGCCGGGGACGGCCGCGTCATGGTCTTCGCCGAGCGGATCGTCGGCTTCTCCGGGGGTGCGAAGGTACTCGGTTCCCACGGGAATATGCGTGCGGCGCAAGGATTCCAGCGCGTCGGTGCTGCTCATCAGGCTGGCGTAGTACGGCGTGATTCCAACGGGAAGCGAGCCCTTGTGCCGGGAGATCGCCGCGCGCTCGTCGTCCGAGAGTTTGAACACGCGCTCCAGGTCGGCCAGCGTGCGGATCCGTTTGCGCAGCTGCCAGCGCCAATCGTTCCAATCGTCGGTAGATGCGTCTGCAAAGAAGCGCTTACGGAAATCGCGTGAGACATCGCTGACCGGGAACCTCTCCTTGCGCCCACGCGCTTCCAGCAGCGGGATCACGTTGCCCCGAGGTGAATTCAGCGTATCGATGACTGTGGACTTGAGGGAGAGGGGAGTAGCTGTCGGGCTACTCGGAGGCTCGGCGATTTCGCCAGCTAGCAGTTTCATTTCCTGCGTAGTTCTCCGCGTTCCGGTTGGGCGTGTCGATGACCATTCACCGAATCTCCACCACGATCAGAACGCGTGGATATTTGTAACAACGAATCTGAATTTCAAGTGAAAGGTTGGGTCACGGCGAAGTTTTTTGTGGGTCGTGGGCAATAAGGCGCGTCCGTATCGTCGATATGAACGAATCGGGCTCACGCCACCGTCAGAACGACGATAAAAAATCCATCCGTGTGCGTGATGCTTGGCCGCAGCGTGAGGCCGTTTTGTGGGTCGGTCGGCAGGTTGGCGGCGGCCTCGCTCAGCGCCTTATCCGCCAACGGACCAATCGGAGCGACCGTGAGCCCGGCATGGTTGGCCAGCGCCCAGGCAACCTGGTCCTGATTCTCCGCCGGCAGCAGCGAGCAGGTGATGTAAACCAGCCGCCCGCCGGTTTTCAGCAGGCCGACGCCCTGTGAGATCAGCGCGCGTTGCTCCGTGATCCTCTTTTCGAGGGCTTCCGGCCTCAACTTCCACTTGGCCTCTGGCCGACGCCGCCAGACGCCCGTCCCCGTGCAGGGCGCGTCGATGACCACGCAGTCCATTTTGCCCTTGAGCACATCCAGCGCCGCGGGACGCGACTGCAGCACCTGGACGTTGCGCGCCCCGGCCCGTTGCAACCGTTCGTGAATCGGAGCAAGCCGCATGCGCTCGCTGTCGTAGGCGAAAATCTGCCCCTTGTTGGCCAGCGCCGCCGAGAGCGCGAGTGTCTTGCCACCGCCGCCCGCGCACAGATCAAGCACCTGCGAGCTTGGCCCCGCTGCCGCCGCCGCAATCAGCGCAGCGATCTGCGAACCCTCGTCCTGGATCTCGAACCAACCTTTTTGGAACCCCGGCTCGCCCTGCACATTTGGCGTGCGCCCGCTGCCCTCAGCCGCCGCCATCCGAATGCCGAATGGCGAGAAGGGCGTCGCGACGGTGCCGAACGGCTCCAGCGCTTTCAGCACCTTCTCGCGCCGCGACTTCAATGGGTTCACGCGCAAGTCCACGGGAGCGCGGCGCGTGAACGCCTCGCCCTCGGCCAGCGCGCCATCCTCGCCGAACGCCGCCACGAACGACGGCCACAGCCAATCGGGCAGGTCGGCGCGGATCTGCGCCGGCGTCTCGGGCGCCAGCGGGCTGGCGAGTGCCGCACTCTCTATATCTGTCAGCGCTGCGGGATCGTGCGCCGTGCCGGTCACGATGGCCGCGACGCCCTCGCCGTTCAGCCCCCAGGCCGCGCCTACGGTACCCAGCACCAGCGCGCGCGAAGAGTCCGCGCCCATGCGGGCTGTCGTCGACAGCTTTTTGCGCAGCGCGTCGTAGACGACATTACCAATCGCCGCCCGGTCAGCCGAGCCGGCGAAGCGATGCGTCTTGCCCCAATCGGCCAGGGCGTCCGCCGCCGGCCGGTGATGGGTGAGAATCGTGTCGAGAATTTCAATTGCGGCCGAGAGCCGTCCACCTGGGGTCATGTGCGGTGTCATGCATGGGTTTGGGGGACGGGGCAAGCGAAGCTGGCAATCGTTGCCAAGCGACGTTAACACTCAGCCGCAAAGCACCAGCGATGGATCCATCAAAAATGACGACCCCCTCCGTCTCCCTGCACGACCTCTCCACACTCGACGCCGCCGCGCGTAAAAACCTCACGCGCCGCAGCGAGGCCGATCTCGGCCCGTTCCTGGAGAAGGTGAAACCGATCATTTCGGCCGTGCGCGACGAGGGCGACAAGGCGCTCGCCCGTTTTGCACTGGAGCTGGACAAGGCGACGGTGCCAGCGGATGCCATCAAGGTAAGCGCGGCCGAGTTCAAGGGGGCGGACAAGGGCGTCGCCCCGGACGTGCGCGCCGCCATCGCGTTCGCCATCGAGAACATCCGCAACTTCCACCAGGCGCAGAAGCCCGAAGAGATGTGGATGAAGGAAGTGCGGCCGGGCGTGTGGGCCGGCGACCGCTGCTCGGCCATCGATTCGGTAGCTTGCTACGTGCCGCGTGGAAAAGGCTCGTTCCCCAGCGTGCTGATGATGTCGACCATTCCCGCAAAGGTCGCGGGCGTGCCGAAAATTGCCCTGCTGACGCCGCCGGGGCCGGATGGCACTGTGGATGCGGCAACACTCTATGCGTGCGGGCTGATCGGCATCACGGGCGTTTACAAGTGCGGCGGCGCGCAGGCGGTGGCGGCGGCGGCCTATGGCACACAGACGGTGCCGAAATGCCTGAAGATCCTTGGCCCCGGCAGCCCCTGGGTGGTCGCGGCCAAACGCCTGCTGGCCGACATCATCGACCCTGGCATCCCCGCCGGTCCGAGCGAGGCGATCATCCTGGCCGATGAGTCCGTCGACGGACGCTTGGCCGGGCTGGACCTCATCATAGAGAGCGAGCACGGCCCGGATTCCTCCGCCTTCCTGGTAACGCCGAGCCGCGCCGTCGCCGAGGCCGCCCGCGCCGCCATCCCCACCTATTGGGCTGAAATGGGCGCGCTCCGCGTCGGCTTTTCGTCAACCACGCTCAGCGGGCCGCGCGGCGGCATCGTGCTGACGCGCGACATGGACGAGGCCATCGCCTTCACCAACGATTACGCGCCGGAACATCTCCAGGTGCTGACGCGCGATCCCTGGGCCACGGTCGGCCGCCTGCGCAATGCCGGTGAGATTCTAATGGGCCGGCACACGCCGACCACGCTCGGCAACTACCTGCTCGGCCCCAACGCCGTGCTGCCGACCGGCGGCTGGGCGCGCACGGCGTCGCCGCTGTCCGTGTTCGATTTCATGAAGCGCACGTCGCTGGCCTATGTGACAGAGCCCGCCTATCCGGAGCTGGCTCGCCACGCGCATGCGCTCGCAACGTACGAGGGGTTCGAAGGGCATGCGCTGGCGGTGTCGAGGGTGCGGGACGCGCTGTTGAAGGGTTAGGCCTCGTCGTCGACCGCCAAATCGAGATCGGCAAGCCGCACGGCAAGCTCACGGCAGAGCGTTGGCGTCAGGAGCTGACCCGGCTGAACTTCTTTGACATCTGAATATTCACCTTCGACCGGACTCGTATGTACTGTCGTAACGTAGGTTCGGGCGTTTATGACCCAAAACTCGCGCACGCCGAACAACGCGTACACTGACGATTTGGTCGCCAGATCAAAATGTAGGCTCGAATCTGCCACTTCGACCGCGAGCAAGACCGTTTTCCCTTTGACCTGAAACAACCTTTCGGAGGCCGAAAAAATGACAATGTCCGGCTCCGGTTCGTTGTGCTGATCCAATCGGAGAGGCGTTTCATCCGCGAATTTGTAGAGTTCTGCTTTGCGCTCCGCCCAGTAGTTTACGAGTTCGATGCGCAAGGTTTCGTGGTGGATACCTTTCGGAGACATGGCAACGATCTCTCCCGCGATCAGCTCGATGCGTTCGCTTTCCGCCACTATCCCAGATAGGACCATCTGCCGAAGATCGTCGGCAGTCCAAGGTCGACGGTCAAACGGCTCGTGTTCGTGCTTGTTCATGACCGCTGTGTAGCACGCCAAAGGGCAGCAGTCAGCCACCCGTCATCAGCTTCAAGATCCCCGACCGCAGCAGCTCGGCCGACACGATGGCCAGACACACATTTGCGATCAGGTAGAACCGCTCCTGGGCCACGCGCCTGTTGAGCCAGACGCCGCAATAGGAGGCGATCACCGCCATCGGCAGCAAGGTCAGGCCGATGGTCAGGCTGGCGACATTGATCAGGCCAAGCGCCACGAACGGGCCGACCTTGATGAAGTTCAGCGCGGCAAAGCACATCACCATGGTCCCGGAGAATATCACCGGGGGCAGCTTTTGCGGTTGCAGGTAAATCTGCGCCAAGGGACCGCCGGCGTGGCTGATGAAACTGGTGAAGCCGGCAGCCGTACACAGAATGAGCGACAGAACGCGGCCGGGCGGTTGCATCTCCATGGCGCGCGCCTTCAGAAACAGCGCATGCAGAAGAAACACGATGCCGATAGCGCCGAGCAGCACGCGAAAATGCGCCTCGGTGATCCAGGAGGCCGTCAGCCAGCCGATGGCGAGGCCAATGAGCGCCGTCGGTAGCAGCACCATGAGATGCTTGCGGTCGAACGTGTTCCGGTAAGACCAAACTGCAACCACATCCATCGCCAACAGGACCGGCAACATGATGCCCGATCCCGTCGCTGGCGGTACGACCAGAGACAGCAGCGGCACGCCCAGCAGGCCGAGCCCGGGCAGAAAGCCGCCCTTGCTGAGCCCGACCAGAAACACGATCGGCAGCGCGGCGGCGTAGAACCAGGGGTCGGTGAGCATGTTTGGTCCGGTGGTAGCAATTGGGTGTAGGGCGTAATAGGCGCTCTTTCTTCGCGCCGTATTGCGCCGCAAGGGGCCAATACATACGCTTGCGATTGTGGTCCCTCCTGCGGCGCAATACGGCCGAAGTGGGCCTATTGCGCCCTACTGCCTAATCCTTATCCGGCTTGCCCAACCCTCCGCCGCCGGGCAGTTCCATGATCAGTCGGTCGCCGGCGGGGATGATCTGCTTGCCTTTTCCGCGCAATTTCTTGCCGGACCCTAGCCGCACCACTCCAGCTTGACCTGGCTTGCCGCCTTGGCGGCCGCGGGCGGGATAGTCGATGCGGTCGAACAGGGCGTAAACGCCGAAAGGGGCGCCCTCGGCGTGCATGACCTCGATGATCTGGCCGTCGCCGCCCTGTTGCAGGCCAGCACCTCCGGAGCCGGGGCGCAGTTCCTTGCGCACAAAGATGATGGGGGCGATGGACTCGGTGGCTTCCACGGGCGTTGCGCGCACGCCGGAGGGAAAGGCCGTGGCCGACAGGCCGGGTTTGCCGGGCCGTCCGCCGGTGCCGCCGGACTGGAACACGGTGACCGAGAACGGCGTCGCCGTCCCATAATCGTGCTCGCCGGTCTGGCCGTGGCCGCCGACCACCATCATGGCCCAGAGCGAGGACGAGCCTTCCGCCGGCACCCGTCCTGGTACCGCCTTTTCGAGGCAGCCCAGCACCACGTCGGGCAGCAGCTGGCCGATGACGTGGCGGGTGGCGACGGCGGCGGGACGGGGAGCATTGAGGATGCAGCCGAGCGGGGCGGTGACGCGGATGGGCGCCAACGAGCCGGCGTTGTTGGGGATTTTGCCGCCGATGACGGAACGCACGCCGAATGATCCGTAGGCCTGCGTGTAGGTTAATGGAACGTTGATGCCGAAGGCCGACACTTTTGACGTGCCGGAAAAATCGACGTCGATACCGTCCCTGCCGATGGTGAGCTTCGCCTTCAGCAGCACCGGCTTTTCATAGCCGTCGACCATCATCTCGTTTTCGTACACGCCCTTGGGCAGGGCACGGATTTCCGCCAGCATGCCGTCGCGCGAGGTCGTGATGATGTGCTCGCCGATCTCGTCGAGAGTATCGAGATCGAAGTCGTCCATCAGTTCCACCAGCCGCTCGCCGCCAACCGCATTGGAGGTGGTGAGCGAATAGAGATCGCCGACGAGTTGCACCGGCTCGCGTACGTTAGCGCGCACGATGGCGATCAGGTCTTCGTTGATCTCGCCTTTGCGGAAGAGGTGCATGATGGGAACGCAGAGGCCTTCCTCGAACACCTGTCCGGCGTCCGGCCCAAAGCCGCGCCCGCCGATATCGACGACGTGCACGGTGGCCGCGAACATGGCGACAATCTTCTTTTTACGGAAGATCGGCGTCACGACGGAGAAATCGAACTGGTGCCCGGTGCCAAGCCAGCTGTCGTTGGTAACGTAAACGTCGCCCTCGGCCATGGTGGCGACGGGGAAGCGTTCGATGAAGAAGCCGACCGAGGAGGCCATGGCGTTGACGTGCCCCGGCGTGCCGGTGATGGCCTGGGCCAGCATGCGGCCTTTCAGGTCAAAGACACCGGCGGAAAGGTCGCCCGCCTCGCGCACGGTGGTGGAAAAGGCTGTGCGGATGAGGGCCTGGGCCTGTTCCTCGACGGTCGCGATCAGCCGGTCCCACAGCACTTGGTTGCGGATCTGGGCACTGGCCGCGCTGACGGACGCCCTCTTGCCGACCAGTTCCAACACTAGATCGCCGCGCGCATTCAACCGCGCCTGAAAACCGGGCGGCACGGCGGTCGTGGTCTGATCTTCCGTGATCACTGCAGGGCCGGGCACATGTTGAGTCGTTGTCAGGCCGGCGCGAGGGAACTCGCCAGCAGTCACCGTGCGCTCGGCGCCGGGAAACTGGATCTCGCGTTTGCTTGCCGCCTTTGCAGCGGATGTCTTGACCATCTTTTCACGTCCCTTCGCAACCTTGGCGACGGGCGCAGAAATCACGCTAGACCAGGTGAGGATCTCCACATCCAGACCCGGCACCACGCGATGATACTGGCGCTCGTATTCGGCCTCGAACGCGGCGCGGATTTTCTCGCCATCCGCCTTGATCAGCGCGCCCTCAGGCACCGCTACCTTGATCTCGTGCCCCTGGCCGACATAGCGCGCGTAGGCCCAGCGCCGCTCCTCCAGCTTGCCCTTGGCCGCAGCCAGCCGCACCACGGCCTCGGCCTCCTTGCGCATGGCGCCAAACAGCGTGTTCAACCCGGCCGGGTCGAATGTCTTTAGGCGGATGTGCCGGCTACGCACCACCTCATAGGCCACCGGCGCCAGCAAAAACCCAATGGCCGAGCCGACGCCCGCGCCCTTCGGAATTATTATCCGCGTAACGCCCAATTTCCCGGCAAGCCGGGCCGCATGCAATGGTGCCGCGCCGCCGAACGCAATCATGGTGCGGCCTGCCAGCTCCAAGCCACGCTCTACGGCATGCACGCGCGCTGCGCCCGCCATGTTTTCATCGACGATTTCCACCACGCCCTCGGCGGCGGCCACGGCCGACAGTTTCAATTTGCCGCCCACGGACGATAGCAGCGCCTTTTCCGCAGCGCGCGTGTCGAGTTGCATCCGCCCGCCAGCAAATCCCGCCGAGGCCAGCCGCCCTAGCACCAGATTGGCGTCCGTCACCGTCGCGCCCGTCCCGCCTTGTCCGTAACAGGCCGGCCCCGGCTGCGCGCCAGCGCTCTCCGGCCCCACCTTGATGCGGCCCAGCGCATCGACGCCCGCGATAGAGCCGCCGCCCGCGCCGATCTCGACCATCTCCACCACCGGGATTTTCACCGGCATGCCAGAACCCTTCATGAAGCGGTGCGCGCGGTTCACTTCAAAGAAGCGGGAGAGCAGCGGCTCGCCATCGTCGATGAGACAGATCTTGGCCGTCGTCCCGCCCATGTCGAACGAGACCACATTGTCTTCGCCCAGCTCGCGCGCGATGCGGGCCGCCAGGATGGCGCCACCGGCCGGACCGGATTCCACCAGCCGGATCGGGAACTGCGCGGCCGTCTCCACCGTCACAAGATGCCCGCCCGACGTCATCAGCAGGAACGGGCAGCCAAAGCCCTCGGCTTTCAAATCCGACGTGAGCTGATTGAGGTAGCTCGCCATCAGCGGTTTCACATAGGCGTTGGCCGTGGTGGTCGACTGCCGCTCGTACTCGCGGATTTCGGGACAGACCTCCGACCCCAGCGAAAGCGACACTTTTGGCAGCCGCCGCGCTATCACCGCCCCAATGCGCTGCTCATGCGCGGGGTTGGCATAGGCGTGCAGCAGCCCAACGGCGACGCTTTCCACGCCCGCCTTCTCGATGGCGGCGATAGCTTTATCGAGCGTACCCTCATCCAGCGGCGTCAGCACGTCTCCACGGAAACTCATGCGCTCTTTCACGGGCAGCCGCAGCTCGCGCGGCACCAGCGGCGCCAAACGATCCGCTAACAGATCATATTGGTCGAAGCGGCTCTCCGTCCCAATCTCCAGGGAGTCCCGATGTCCCTCGGTCACGATCAGGGCGGTTCGCGCGCCCTTGCGCTCGATCAGCGCGTTGGTGGCCAGCGTGGTGCCGTGGATGATCAGCGACACATCGCGGGGGCGGGTGTCCGTCTGCAAGAGCAGATCGCGCACGCCCGTCATGAAGCCAAAAGCCGGATTGCCCGGCGTGGTCAGCACCTTGATCGAGTGCGTCGCGCCATCGCGGTCCAGCACGACATCGGTAAAGGTGCCGCCGATATCGACGGAGAGGCGGGAGGTCATGTGCGGGGGCTCGGAGAGTGACTGGGTGTCAGGCACTTATAGCGCTTGCGCCCCTGTTGCCAACCAGCACGGCTGGCGAAGGCGCCATAAGGTCCTGACACCGAGCGCCACGTGTGGGCAGGTGAGATAATCAGGAGGCACAAAGAGCTTGACACGGACGGCTGGCCTTTGCCTGTTATGGTTCATGGTGCTATAGTTTTTAGGCTTAGAGGACCAATGCGGGTTTTCAAGACGCGGACCATGGCGCGCTATTGCAAGGCCGAGGCATCAGTGACGCGCTGCTGGCGGAGGCCATCGCGCGTGCGGAACGTGGGCTGATCGACGCCGCGCTGGGCAGCGATCTGATAAAGCAGCGTATCGCACGCCCCGGCAAAGGACGCAGCGGCGGATGGAGAACGATTATCGCCTACTGGTCAGGCAACCGCGCCGTTTTCCTGTTCGGGTTCGCCAAGAGCAACCTGGACAATATCGACGCCGCTTTGTTGGCGAGTTTGAAGCTGACCGGGGCGGCAATCTTGACGGCCAAGAACGCCGTCATTGAAGCGCAGTTGGACGACAAACGCCTGCTGGAGATTCCATATGGCCAAGAAAACTGATCCTAATCCTCGTCTCGCCGCCGAGCTGCTCGAGACAGTCGCGGATTTCCGTGGCACGCTGATCGACGAGGCGACGGCGGACAAAATTACGGCCCGCATCCTGGGCAAGGCAGCCAAACTTCCGACCCCGCCGCCCGAAGAAATCCGTTCCCTGCGCGAGACCGCCAACATGAGCCAGGCCGTATTCGCGCGCCTGCTCAACGTCACCACCGGTTACGTGTCGCAGCTCGAACGCGGCGTCAAACGCCCAACCGGCCCGGCGCTGGCGCTGCTGACGGTGATCAAACGCAAGGGGGTGGGGGTGCTGATGTGAGGGGGGAGGCCTGTTGGAGCCTATCGCCACTCCGACGCCAACAACCCGTAGATCGCGCTGTCTGAGATCTCGCCAGAGACAATCCAGCGCTCCCTCAACAAACCTTCGCGGACAAACCCCAGTCGCTCAAGCATTCGCGCCGAGTTGACGTTGCGCGGATCGATATCGGCTTCGACGCGGTGCAGTCCAAGCGCACCAAAGCCAAACGACAACAGCGCCGTCGCCGCTTCGCGCATAAAACCTTGGCCCCATAACCGTCGGTCGAGCAGATATCCGATTTCCGCGCGCCGGCTCTCGGAGATGATAGCGAAGAGGGTGCAAGTGCCGACCAGTTCACCGGTCAAAAGGGTTTCTATCCCAAACAACACTTCGGTCTCGCTCGGCAGTCTGGCTTGGGCCTTGCTCAAGAACTCTTCCGCTTGCGAAACTGCGGTCCAGGGAGGCGACGACCAGTATCGCATCGTCTCGCGGTCGGACATCATCGCAAACAGCGCTGCGCCATCGTCGGCGGCAAGCGGCCGCAACCACAACCGCTCCGTGGTGATCGGGTTCGAGGTGCTCGCACCCGCCCTCACCGCCCCCACTCCTCCCCCGCATTAACCAACTCCGCATCCGGGAACTCCGGCGTGCCATAGGTCCGGAACAGCTCCAGCACCCGGCTCATCTCGCGCTTGTCCAGCAGCCGCGGCATGCCGAGCTGGCGCGCCCGGCAGTACATGCCCGCCAGCGTCTCCACCTCCACCGCCAGTCCCAGCGTTTTGTCCAGCCCCGCTCCCAGGCAGATCAGTCCGTGGTTGGCCAGCAGGCACGCGCGCCGCCCCTCCAGCGCCTTCAGCACGTTGTCGCTCAGCGCCTGCGTGCCAAACGTCGCATAGCTGGCGCAGCGGATGCTATCTCCGCCGGCCACCGCCACCATGTAGTGGAACGGCGGGATGCCGCGGCGCAGACACGCCAGCGTGGTCGAGAACATGGAGTGCGTGTGCAAGACGACGTTCGCCTCGGGGCGCGATTTCAGGATATCGCGGTGAAAGCGCCATTCGGTGGAGGGGCGTCGGCGGCCGTACCAGCGGCCGGACATGTCCATGACGGGCACGTCGTCGGGGCGCATGACGTCGTAGGGAATGCCGGAGGGGGTGATGAGGAAGTGCCCGGCATCAAGGCGCAGGCTGACGTTGCCGGACGGGCCCTGGTTCAGGCCCATGGCGTTCATGCGCCGGCAGGTGTCGACCACCTCGGCCGCCAGGTCCAAGCGGGAGCGATGGGCGTAGGGCGGTGGTGCGACTGGCGTGTCGGAATTCGCGGGCATGGGGGTCTCGCGGGGGCGGTTCAGACTCGGGATCCAGATTCAATCCCATATTCGGATCGGGTTGTCACCGACGCCTGCGGGCAGGAACAGCCAGGTGGCGCGACCGGGGCAATCTTGGATACACTGGTGCCGGAAACCGGAGGAGAGACCCATGGCAGGCAGGCTTGACGGCAAAGTGGCGTTGATTTCGGGCGGGGCGACTGGCATGGGCGGGGCGGCCTCAAGGCTGTTCGCAGCCGAGGGCGCAAAGGTGGGCATCGTCGACCGTAATGTGGCGGCGGGGACCGCGCTGGTCGAGGAGATCCGGAACGCTGGCGGAACCGCCATGTTCGCGGCCGCCGATGTCTCGAAATCAGCGGATGTGACTGGCGCGGTCGCCGAGGTGAACAAGGCGCTCGGCCCGATCCGCGTGCTGTTCAATCACGCCGGCACCATCATCATAAAGCCGTTCCTGGAAACCACCGAGGAAGAGTGGGACTGGCTGATGGCGGTGAACGTCAAGAGCATGTTTCTGATGACCAAGGCCGTGCTGCCGCAGATGATCGCAGCCGGCGGCGGCTCGATCGTGTGCACCTCGTCGATCTCGGGCGTCGTCTCAACGCCGCTGGAAGTCGCCTACAGCGCCACCAAGGGCGCCTGCCACATGTTCGCCCGCGCCATCGCGGTGGATTTCCGCGACAAGGGCATCCGTTGCAACGCGGTCTGCCCCGGTTTCGTGCGCACGCCGCACGGCCTGCGCGAGGTCAAAGAGCTGACGGCGCTCGGCGTCGACGCCTCCGACGCCGCGCTGGCCGTCTCGCAGGGCCGCATCTGCGAGCCCGAAGAAGTCGCCCGCGCCGCCCTGTTCCTGGCCAGCGACGAAGCGAGCTTCGTCAACGGCACGCATCTGTTCGTGGACAATGGGTTTACGGCGGTGTGAGGCGCGCGCCGAACCCACCTACGGCTTAGCCACATAGATCGGATTGACCGTCATGAACCGTACCGTCAGCTGTTGCGCCAGCGCCGGCGAAACCGTCTGCAGGTAGTCCCGCGCCTTGGCGCTATCGTCCTGGATCTTGAGCGAAAAACTCTTGGCCTCGCCGATCCCCATGGCGCGGTCCTCGCCCACGACCAGGACGTGGCCGACGTAGACCACGTCACCGGGGGACACAGTTAACGACGCCAGCGGAACCCCCAGCATGGCCGACTTGTTCGTCAGGTAGATCTTGCCACCGACCATCTGGGTGAACGAGACCAGATCGAGGGGGCCGGCGTCCACCTGCTTGATGGACGGCCGTTCGCGCCGGTCGTCGCTGCCGGACGATACGCCGTTTTGAAGCGCGTCCAGAGCCGTGGAGCCCGGCCGGCCGAACGAGAGCTGCATCGGATTGTCGAGATCGCCCAGAATTCCCGTGATCGAATAGGAGGACGAAAAGACGATGACGGCCTTGCCGCTTGCCTTCAGGTTTGCCGGCGCAACCGATTTCAACGCGGCGACATCGGGAGCCATTCCGCCGCCGCCACAGCCGGCCAGCACAACACAAACACACGCCGCAACAACGCTTACCCACGCCCTGACCATGACGCCCCCCTATGATCCGGTCACAGCATAACGTGCCAGGGGTGACTGAGCAAATGAGGAGGTGACCACGGGACGCCCGGTGTCAGACACTTGCGAGCCGCAAGTGTCTGACACCCAGTTACTTTGTCCGGGACATTACCTAGGTGCGCAACTTGTGGGCAGGACCTAGACAACAGGTTCTGCGCCCGGCACACAGTGCGGTACCGACATGTCCAGACCACAGCGTAACGACTTTGATGGCGCATGGCATCATGTCATGAACCGGGGTTCGGGACACCGTCCGGTGTTCCGCGACACGCTGGACCGGATCGTCTTTCTTGAACTGTTGGCGGACGCTGCCCGCCGCCACCTGGTGGCCGTTCACGCCTATTGCTTGATGGGCAATCACTTTCACATTCTTGTGGAGAACCGCGGCGGCTCGGTCGCCAAGACCATGCAAGATTTGAGTGGCCGCTACACGCGCCGATTTAACGCCCGTGAAGGGCAAGACGGGCCGATTTTTCGAGGCCGATACCATTCTGTCGAGGTTCGTGGCGATGCACATTTGCTGCTGGTCAGTCGTTACATTCACGCCAATCCTGTCGCTGCGGGTCTCTGTTCGGATTGCCGCGACTGGCGATGGTCGAGCGCACCAGCTTATCTGGGATTGGCGCCGAGACCCGTTTGGCTGATGACATCATTTGTTCTTTCTTTGTTTTCAGAACCAACAACGACCGCTTACGGACAATTCATGGCCGCTGGGATCGATGGGCCGACCACCGCCTTCTACGCCGGTGACGGGCTGCGCGTTGTCTTTGATCCTGAGTTTGAACAGGGCGCACTGGGTGTCAGACACCCACGAAAAGCGGGTGTCTGACACCAAGTCCCCGTCAAGCTTGCCCGCCCGCCTCGCCGCCCTCTTCTTCGGCCAGAGGCCCACTGTCGCGCGCGGCCGCCGGCCGCCGCGGGACCAGCGGCACCGAGCGCACGTGATCCTCGATGTGTTCGATCATCAGCCCCGCGACGTCGCGGCCCGACAGGCCCTCGATCCCCTCCAATCCCGGCGAGGAATTCACCTCCAGCACCTTGATGCCGTCGTTCGCCTGCAGCAGATCGACGCCCGCCACCTGCAGCCCCATGGCCATGACCGCCTTGACGGCGATCTGGCGTTCCTCGCGCGTCAACTTCACCTCCTCGGCCTGCCCGCCCATATGCAAATTGGAACGGAAATCGCCCGCCGCCGCGCGCCGCCGCATGCTGGCCACGACCCGGTCGCCCACCACCAGGCAGCGGATATCGGAACCGTCACTTTCCGCGATGAAGTCCTGCACCAGGAAGTCGGCTTCGGCGATCCGGAAGGCGCTGATTAAGGACTCGGCGGCCGCTTCGGTCGGGGCCAGCACGACGCCACGGCCTTGCGTACTGGCGAGCAGTTTTATGACCATCGGCGCGCCGCCAACCAGATCGATCAGCTTTTGCGAATCCTTGCTGGAATGGGCGAACGCGGTCAGCGGCATCGGGATGCGGTGCTGGGCCAGGGTCTGATGCGCCAGCAGTTTGTCGCGCGAGACACCGATGGCCTGGGCTCGGTTCAGGCAGTAGGAGCCGAGGATCTCGAATTGGCGCACCACCGCCATGCCGTAGTGCGTGATAGAGGAGCCGATACGCGGAATGACCGCGTCGTAGAACGGCAAGGGTTGGCCATCGTGGTGAATGGCGGGGGCGGTGGTGTGGATGGACAGGTAGCAGCGCGCCGTGTCGATGACGTCGACGTTGTGTCCCCGCGCAACGGCGGCGTCGCGCAGGCGCTGGCTGGAATAGCTGTCGGGCTCCCGGGTCAACAGGGCGATGCGCAAATTGCGGCGCAGCGTCGGGCTCGCGGTCGCACGCTCGTAGTGGGTATAACCGGACGAGCCCTGCTGGAACGACAAGGTGGGGCTGACCACCATATCGGACAGGATCGCCTGCCGGCCCAGCAGCATGCGGTAGGACATGGCCTGGCGGTTGGTCAGTGAAATCTCGATCGGCCAGCTGCGTTTGCCGATCTGCACCTGAGTTGCAATGACATAACGCCATTCGGTCTCGCCATTGGACGAGGTGAACTGGCGGCGGTCGGCGACGGTGCCGGTGCAGAACACCTCGATATCGTCGCGTCCAGGCACCGGATGCACGCCAAAGCGCACCCGCCGGTGCCCTTCGCCGAAGGGCTCAATGGCGAAGGCATGCAGCGCCGAGGTTTTGGCGCCGGTGTCCACCTTCAGTTTCAAGGCCGGCAGCCCGAGGTCGGGAAGGCTGGCCCATTCTTCCCAGCCGAGCACGAATGCATTTGCGCCAACTGTGCTCGCCATCGTTGCAGCCCTTGAACCGTCCGAACCAGCGGCAGCCTTAGCATGGGCCGAGCGCAGCTGTCCCAATTCGGCCCCTTTCTGCGGCACAACGGTAGCAACGAACGCCGAGAGCCTTTGCAAGGAGTCTGTGAAGTGGGGTTTTGGCCGCATTGGAAGCGGGTGGACGCGCTTGGCGTCGCCATCGCCGCTACGCTTGGCTGTGCGGCTGCCGCTGGCGCCGCCGACCAGACTGCGGTCAAAGCGCAGCACGGCTTTTGGCAGGTCGTCTGCAAGACGCCGGAAGGCGCCAAGGCTGAACTCTGCGCGCTGGTTCAGGACGTGACCAGCGAGAGCAATCCCGATGTGCAGTTGTCGGTGCAATTCCACCAGGCGCCGGACGGGTCCAAAGTGCTGCGCGTGCACGCTCCTTTGGGACTGCTGCTGCCGCCCGGGCTCGGCCTGCAGATCGACAAGGAAAAGGTTGGAAATGCACCATTCGTGCGTTGCCAGGTGGTCGGCTGCGTCGCTCAGGTGAGCGTGCCGCCGGACCTGCTGGCGAAGTTTACCGCTGGCAAGACGGCCTGGTTCGTCATCTATCAGACCAAGGAACAGGGCATCGGCATTCCGGTTGCGCTCGAAGGTCTGGGCGAGGCGCTTGCGGAATTGAAGTAGCGCCAGCCTAGGGGTGGTCCGTCTTGACGACGAGCGCCATCAGCGCCACCGCAAACAGGAACACCGCCAGAGCAAGCATGCCAGCCTGCAGGCCGATGGCCGTCGCCAAGCTGCCCATCACCACCGGCCCAATCAGGAACCCGGTGTATCCGGAGGTTGCCGCCATCGCGATGCCGACGGCAGGCGTGGCGCTCAACCGTGCGGCCGCGCTGAACAACACCGGCACCAGGTTGCCCAATCCAAAACCGGCGATGCCAAAGCCGATGACGGTCGGCAAGACGCCCAAGGCCGCCGATGCCAGCACCATGCCGGCAGCCGCCATAACGGCACCCGATCCGATCAGAAGCTTGGGCCCGAAGACGCGCGAGGCGTGATCGCCAATCAGTCGAGCGGCCAGCATCGAGCCGGAAAAGCTGGCGTAGCCGAGCACCGCGCTGGCGGCGTCGGCCTTCACCACCGAGGCCAGATAGACTCCGCACCAGTCGGCCACCGATCCTTCGCTCAACATGGCCAGGAACACGGCGAGGCAGACAGGCAGGACAGCGCCGCTTGGCATGGCGAGGCGTGGCCCCGAGGCGGCGCTCTCGCCGCGGCCCAGCGGCAGCCAAGCCGACGCAAACAAAAGCGCCGCCAGCGCGGTGGCCCCGATCAGAATGAAGCTTGGATCGCGGCCGCTCACCAACAGCAAGGTCGCCATGCCGGCGCCTGCAAAACCGCCTGCGCTCCAGGCCGCGTGGAACGACGACATGATGGCCGCGCCCCAGCGCCGTTCGACGAAGCTGGCCTCCACATTCATGCAGACATCCATGCTGCCGTTGGCCGCGCCAAACAGGAACCCGGCAACGCACATGCCGGCCATATTCGGAACCAGCAGCGGCAGGATCAACGCCAAGACCAGGGCGATGGACAGGCTACGGCTGCTGACGCCGGAGCCGACTTTGGCGGCAAATACGCCCGCCAGGGGCATCGACACGACGGCGCCGGCCGCAACGCACAACAGCACGATGCTGAGCGAGGCGTCCGTCAGCGTCAGCCGCGCCTTCATCGATGGGATATAGGCCGCCCAGCCGCCATTGGCGAAGCCATGGCCGAGAAACAAGGCAAGCGTCGCGAGGCGCTCCGCCACCGGGCGCGCCTGCGCCCCAGTCGTCGTCGCAGCTGTCAACGTCATCCCCCCAAACGATGCGGCGAACGCCAAGTCATACCGCCAGCAGCGCGGTCGCAGTCGCCTCGTCGGTGATCAAGCCACTGATCAGCTGGCTTGTCAGCGCGGCGCGAAGGGCCGGCACTTTGCGAGCGCCCATGGCCGCGCCGATCACAAGGCAGGTCTCGCGCGACGGGATCGGGGCGCTGGCCACGCGCGCGTTGGTGAGGCCTTCGATCAGATGGCCCTCGGCGTCGAACGCCCAGCCGACGATTTCGCCCACGGCGCCGGCGCGTTGCAGGGCTTCCAATTCAGCGCTGGTGAGAAAGCCGTCCATCGCCAGCGGAGCCGCAGACCCAAGTTCGCCGACGCCGACGAAAGACACATCGGCGCTGGCGGCCAGCGCCAGCGTATCGTGGATGAGTTTGGGACCATGCAACAGGCCGCGCTCATCCGCCGACGAGGCGAACACCGGCAGCGGGAACGGGAAGTGGCGCGCCTTGATCGCATCGGCCATGCTGAAAATGACATTGTAGTAGGCGGCCGAACCGTCCGGGCCGATGTTGCCGGTGAGCGACACGACGCGGTGCTGCGGGCAATCCATGCGCGGCAGGAGATCGGCGGCGGCCTTGAGCGTGCGCCCCGTGCCCATGGCGAGTACGAGAGGCTCCACCGAGCGTAAGCGGCGCTCGATCTCGACCGCGACGGCTTCAGCGATGCCAAGCGTTGTTGATGTTGAGGCCGGATCGCTCGGCACCACCTCGACATGGGCCAAGCCAAAGCGGGCGCCAAGCCGGTCGGCAAGATCCATGGTTTCGGCGATGGGGTGTTCGAGCCGGACCCGGATCAGCCCCTCGGTCACCGCCAGCGAGACCAGTCGCTGCGCCGTCTGGCGTGAAACGCCGAGCTTGGTGGCGATGTCTTCCTGGGTGTTGCCAGCGACATAGTACAGCCAGCCAGCACGCGCGGCGTCGTCAAGTCGCTGGTCCGAAGAGTCCTTGCGCCGGGTCATGGCGCGGACGGTATAGGGCTATTGGGGCGGCCGCAATGGTGCTGGGGACATGATGTTCATCGCCAGCCAGCCAAAGCCCTATGCGGTATGAGACCGGTCCATTGCTGGCGATGAACTTCGTGTCCCCGGTCTACCGTGGGTGCGCGGCAGACCGGCGACACGAACTTCATGTTCGCCTGCGCAGATGGTTGGTCAGCGGAAGCGGCGGTGATGGGCGAACATGAAGATCATGTCCCCACCGCTAATTCTGCACCGTCTTGTCGCCGCCCTTGCCGACCACGGTGATGATCAGCTGGTCGGGATGCAGCAGCTTTTTGGCCACGCGCTTGATGTCGTCCATAGTGACGGCCTCGACTTTACCGTTGCGGGTGTCGATGTAGTCAATCGGCAGGTCCTGCATCTGGATGCCCAACAGCTGGCCGGAAATGGCGCCGCTGGAGGCGAAATTCAGGGCGTAGGAGCCGGTCAGATAGGTCTTGGCGTCGGTCAGTTCCTCGGGCTTGGGTCCGTCCTTGGCGACCTGTTCAAGCTGGGTGCGGATCACCTCCAGCGACTTGGCCATGGCGTCGGTCTTGGTGGCGACGCCGCCCATGTAGACCGACGAGCGCTGCAGCGGCAGGATGTAACTGTAGACCGAATAGGCCAGTCCGCGCTTTTCGCGCACTTCGTCCATCAGCCGCGAGGCGAAACCGCCGCCGCCGATGATGTAATTGAGAATGTAGGCGGCGATGAAGTCCGGGTCCTTGCGCGCCATGCCGATATGGCCGAAGTGGGCGACCGACTGCGGGATGTCCATTTCCACCGTGTGCATGCTCGGGCCGCCCTGCGGCTCGATCTGCGCCACCGGCGCCAGGTCAGCCTTGGCCGCGAGGCCGCCGAACACCTTGTCGAGGAATTTCCCGAGCGTTTCGGCGTCGATATCGCCGACGACGGCGACTTTCAGGTTGTTGCGGGCGAACACGCGGTCGCGGTATGTCGCCAGATCCGCCGGGACCATCGCCGTCACCGAAGCCATGGTGCCATCGACGGGACGGCCATAGGGGTGGCCCTTGAAGGCAGTTTCGAACCAGGTTTCCTCGACGACTTTGTCAGGGTCCTTGGAGGCAAACGAGATGTTGGCCAGCAACTGGCCGCGGACGCGATCCAGCGCATCGGCGTCAAAGCGCGGTTTCGCCAACGCCAGGGCCAACAGATCGCCAGCTTTCTCGCGGTTAGCCGTCAAGCTCTGGAACGTGCCGGTCAGGCTATCGCGGCCCGCTTCGTGGCGCATCTTGGCGGTCTGCTCTTCCATTTGTTGCTGGAAGTCCGCGGACTTGATGTCGCCGGCGCCCTCATCGAGCATGGCGGTGATGAAGTTGGCCACACCCGGCTTGTCGGTGGGATCCTGCGAGGAACCGCCCATAAAACCGTATTGCATGGTCAGCAGCGGCAGGCCGTGTTCTTCGACCAGCCAGGCTTCGATTCCGCCGGGGCTTTTCACGCTTTGGATCTTCATGGCGTTGGCGGTACCCGTGCTGAGATGGAGGCCGAGGGCGAGCGCCCCGAGAGCGGCGATGCGGGAGATCGAATTCATGTGAGGGTCTCCCGTTAGGATTTCTTGGCGATGGCGATTTGGTCGTCCGGCGTTGGCTCAAGCCAACCGGTGACCGATCCCTTGATGTTCAGGTATTTGGCAGCGACCTTCTTGATGTCGTCCGCGGTCACCTGTTTCAAGCGGTTTGGCCAATCCTCGACGTCGGCAATGGTCTGGCCGTTCACCAGGCCCCAGCCGTAGCGGCGGGCCAGCGCGCCGATGCCGTCGCTTTCGTAAACGTAACTGGCGATATACTGATTGCGAGCGCTTTCCAATTCTCGCGGCGTCACGCCGTTGGTCACGATATCGGCGATGACCTTGTCCATTGCCGCTTCCAGATCAACCAGCTTCACGCCGTCCGCCGCCACGCCGTAGAACGCGATCCGCCCGGTATCGAGCGCCTCGCCCGAGTATCCGGCTTCGGCGCTGGAGGCGATTTTCTGCTCGACCACCAGCGACTTGTAGAGCCGGCTGGTCGAGCCGCCGCCCAGCACTTTCATCATCAGATCCAGCGCTTCGGCTTCGCGCGGGCCGGCCTTAGCGTAGGCGGGGCCGATATAGTGGCGCACCAGCGTGGCCTGCCCGGCGCGCTCGTCAACCATGTTCACGCGCTTGGGCGCAACTGACGGCGGCTCGGATGGGCGCGGCGCGCGCAGCGTCGCCGGATTGGCGGCGATCTTGCCGTAGGTGGCCTTGGCCAGTTTCAGCACGTCCTCCGGCTCCACATCGCCCGCAACCACCAGGATCGCATTGTTGGGCGCGTAGTAGCGGTGGTAAAACGTGAAGGCGTCTTCGCGGCTGAGCTTGGCCATCTCATGGAACCAGCCGATGACCGGCGTTCCATAGGGATGGTTCTGGTACAGCGTCGCGCGCATCTGCTCGTCGAGCTGGGAGCCGGGATCGTTCTCGATGCGCGAGCGGCGCTCTTCGAGAATCACGTTGCGCTCGGTTTCGACATCCTTTTCCAACAACTTCAGGTTGGCCATCCGATCCGATTCCATCTCCATGATCAGCGGCAGCCGATCCTTGGCCATGGCCTGATGATAGGCGGTGGAATCGTTGCTGGTGAACGCGTTGTCCTGCCCGCCATTGCGGGCGATGATCTTGGAGAACTGGCCGGGGCCGATTTTCTCGGTGCCCTTGAACATCAGATGCTCGAGGAAATGGGCGATGCCCGAAGTGCCGCGCACTTCGTCCGAGGAGCCGACCTTGTACCAGACCATGTGCTGCACCACCGGCGCGCGATGATCCGGGATCACCACCACCTGCATGCCGTTGTCGAGCTTGTACTCGACGGCGCGCGGCGAGGAGGCAACGCTCAGATTCGGGAAACTGGCCTGCAAGGTCATGATCACTATGCTTGAAAGGAGGGCAAGGGAGCGGTTGGGACGCATTTGGTCTCTTTTTGCGGTGGCACTCCGGCCCGGGGTCGCGAACCGACGCGGGGCCTTTGGCGTTTCCAGGCAAAATCGCATGGCTTTCATGCGAACATGAGGGTCACCATGAGGCCAGGGTGTTCGTCAGGTCAAATTACGAATTCTTCATGGCCTAGGCAGGATTTAAGCAGAATTGCGACCGCGCCGCCTCAATCGCACAGATCTATCATGTGGAAAAAGCTGCCCGAGACGGATCCGCGCCGCGCGCCGCGTTCGGGTTGAGGGGCTCCCTCGGCATCGGTGATGTCGGCCAGGGGTGCGTCATCGAGGCTGAGGACGCTGGAATAGTGGAATTCGTGGCCGCGCCGTTTTTGGCCGCGCTTGCCGATGGCGCAGTCGGCCGCGAGCGTCGCTTGCCGGTAGCCAAGGTGCAGTTTGCGCTTGGCGTAGGAGGTTTCCAGCGAGAGCAGCCCGGCCATGGCGTGGCGGGTTCCGTCGGCGGTGACGAGGCCGTCGCCAAGCACCATGAAGCCCCCGCATTCACCGTGGACCACCGCGCCGGCGGAGGCGGATTTGCGCAATCCGGCGAGGAATTCTTCGGCGGCCGCGATCTTTCCGGCGTGCAGTTCGGGATAGCCGCCGGGCAGCCAGATCGCCCCCGCCGAGGGATCGGGCCTTTCGTCGGCCAGCGGCGAGAAGAGCGAAATCTCGGCCCCGGCGGCGCGCCAGGACGCCAGCATATGCGGATAGACAAAGGAGAAGGCGGCGTCGCTGGCCAGGGCGATGCGCTGCGCGGGTGGAGCAAGTTGGCGGCTCGGAACGCGCTCAGTAACCAAGCCTGTCGCCGCGAGCGCCCGCAGGGCAGCAAGCTCAACATGCTCGGCCACGAAGGCGCCAATGGCAGACAGTTTCTCGCGCAGCCCCTCGGTTTCACCGGCCTGCACCAGCCCCAAATGCCGCTCGGGCAGGGAAATTTCATCGCGGCGTGGCAGGGCGCCCAGAACGCGGAAACCCGCCGTTTCCAGCGCTCCCGCAGCCAGTTTCCGGTGCCGCTCGCTGCCGACACGGTTCAGGATGACGCCCGCAATGGTCACGTCGGGCCGCAGCGTCGCGCAGCCCAGCGCGACTGCGGCAACCGTCTGCGCCTGCCCCGAAACATCCAGGACCAGCACCACCGGCCAGCCGGTTGCAGCGGCAATGTCGGCGGTCGCTCCCGTCCCCCACGCGCCCCTGGTTGCAACGCCATCAAACAGGCCCATGACGCCTTCGCAGAGGGCCAAATCCGCCCCCGCAGAATGCTCCGCGATAAGATGATCGACAGTCCCGCGTTGCATCGCCCAGCTGTCGAGATTGAAACTCGGCCGCCCGGTTGCGGCCGCATGAAACGCCGGATCGATATAGTCCGGACCGCATTTGAAGGGCTGAACGCACACGCCCGCCGCCGTCAGGGCGCTTAAGACTCCCAACGTCACCGTCGTCTTGCCCCCGCCCGAGCGGGGCGCGGCGATGATCAGGCCCGGGACGGGTTGCAGCAACATGGCGAAATCCAGCGCGAAAATTGGCGTTCCTGGGCAACTGTTATAGGCTCCGCGCCATGGATGCACCTCTTCCTGATCGCCCGTTGAAGCGTGGCTGGACCACCGGCTGTTGCGCGGCGGCGGCCACGCGCGGTGCGCTGGAGGCGCTTTGGAGCGGCGAGACGCCCGCGACGGTTCCGGTGACGCTACCCAGCGGCGACCGGCCGGAGTTCGCGCTGGCGAGCTGCGAGGTCGGCGAGGGTTGGGCGCGTACGGGTGTGGTTAAGGACGCGGGCGACGACCCCGATGTCACCCACGGCGCTTTGATCGTGGCGACCGTCCGCGCCGGCTCGCCCGGTTCCGGCGTCACCTTCCGCGCCGGTCCAGGCGTCGGCACCGTCACCAAACCGGGCCTTCCGCTCCCCGTCGGCGAGCCCGCCATCAACCCCGTCCCGCGCAAAATGATCGCCGCCGCCGTCGCCGAGGCCGCCGCAGCGCATGGGAAATCCGCCGATGTGATGGTCGAAATCTCCGTCCCCGGCGGCGAGGAAATCGCCAAGAAAACCCTGAACGGCCGCCTTGGCATCATCGGCGGCATCTCCATTCTCGGCACCACCGGCATCGTCGTGCCTTACTCCTGCGCGGCCTGGATCCACTCCATCCATCGCGGCATCGATGTCGCGCGCGGGACCGGCCTGACGCATGTTGCCGGCGCCACCGGGTCCACCTCGGAAGCGGCCGTCGCCAAGCTCTACGACCTGCCGGAAACCGCCCTGATCGACATGGGCGATTTCGTCGGCGGCATGGTGAAATACCTCCGCACCCACCCGATCCCGCGCGTCACCATCGCGGGGGGTTTCGCCAAGATGGTCAAGCTGGCGCAGGGCCGTTTGGACCTGCATTCGCGCAGCGGCGAGATCGATATGGCGGTGCTGGCCGGGTGGCTCGGCGAGGCCGGCGCGCTGCCCGAGTTAACCGCTCAAGCCGCCGCCGCAAACAGCGCCCTGGAAGTGCTTTCTCTGTCACAACAGGCCGGCGTCGACCTGGCGGCCCTGGTGGCGGCTCGTGCCCTCGCAACCGCACAGGCAGCAGCGAAAAACGCGGATTTCAGCCTCGACCTAGCGGTTTTCGACCGTGCAGGGCGCCTTTTGGCACGCGCCGGGTTAACAGCGCCACCAACCTGATTTGCGATATATTTGCCACACACCACTCGTTATTTTGCTCATTTTGAGGCCCCCACCAAAGTGTGATCGCAATAAGCCTGCTACGGAGGAAATGCCGCTGATTCCGTAGCGGTTTCAAGGGGAGGATCTTGTCATGATGCAGAAAGCAATCGCAGAATTCATCGGAACGGCAACGCTCGTGCTGCTCGGCTGCGGCGCGGCCGTGATCGCCGGCGACAAGATCGGCTTCATGGGCATCAGCTTCGCTTTCGGCCTGGCGATCGTGGCCATGGCTTACGGCATCGGCCCGATCTCGGGCTGCCACGTCAACCCCGCGGTCAGCCTTGGCGCTCTGATCGCCGGCCGCATGTCGACCGCCGATTTCATCACCTATGTGATCGCGCAGTGCCTGGGCGCGGTCGCCGGCGCGTTCATTCTGTACCTGATCGTGACGGGCAAGATCGCCGGCCATGACGTGGCCAAGGCGGGGCTGGGCCAGAACGGCTGGGGCGTCGGATACCTGGGCGAATACGGCATGGCGTCGGCCTTCATCTTCGAGGTTGTGGCGACCTTCCTGTTCCTGGTCGTCATCCTGGGCGTGACGCAGAAGGGCTCGCCCTCGACGCTGGCGGGCCTGGCCATCGGCCTGACGCTGGTGGTCATCCATCTGGTCGGCATCCCGATCGACGGCACGTCCGTCAACCCCGCCCGGAGCCTTGGCCCGGCCCTGTTCGTGGGCGCTGGCGCCCTCTCCCAGCTCTGGCTGTTCATCGTCGCGCCGGCCATTGGCGCCGCCGCAGCGGGCCTACTGTTCCGCGCTGGCGCGCCGCTCGACGCCAACCAGTCCTAATCTGTTCTAAACTCACGGGGTCGAGGGGCACGTTGCCCCTCGTCTTCATTTTGGCGACCGATACCGCCGATGATAGTCGGCGCTGTAGAGCGCGCTTTCGCGCTCCAATTGCCCCGACAGCGCCCGCCCCACCAAGATCAATGCGGTTCGTTCAATTGGTTGAGAAGCCATTGATTTTGTTATTGTTTTCAGAGTTCCCTTGACGATTTTCTCGTCCGGCCAGCTGGCTCGATAGACCACCGCCACTGGACAATCCTCGCCATAGTACGGGATGAGTTGCGCCACCACATCGGCCAGGACATGGATCGACAGATGGATCGCCAGCGTCGCGCCAGTGGCCGCGAAAGCGCTGAGTTTTTCGCGTTCCGGCATGGCCGAGGCGCGTCCCGAGGTGCGTGTCAGCACGACGGATTGGGCGACTTCCGGCAGGGTTAACTCCCGCCCGAGCGCCGCTGCGGCCGCCGAAAAGGCCGGAACTCCGGGCGTTATCGTATGGGGAATGCCCAGCGTCTCCAGCCTGGCGAGTTGCTCGCCGAGCGCGCTCCAGATCGAGAGATCGCCGGAGTGGAGGCGGGCGACGTCCGATCCCTCCGTATGCGCCCGCACGAACTCGGCCGTGATGGCGTCCAGGTCCAGGGGGGCGGTGTCGATGATGCGCGCGCCCGGCGGGCAGAGGGCGACGATCTCCCTGGGCACCAGTGAGCCGGCGTAGAGGCAGACCGGCGAGGCGGCGACCAACCGTTGGCCGCGCACCGTGATGAGGTCGGGCGCGCCCGGGCCGGCGCCGATGAAGTGGATGGTCATGGGGTGGAAGCTCCGGAGCCGATGGCGAGAGCGACAGTGACGGTTGCATAGGCGACGCGCGGGGCGAGCAGCATGCCGTCGGGTCCGGCGGCGGCGAGGGCGGCGGCCTCGGCGACCGAGGGCACGCCGGTGGCCGCCATGGAGCGGTCCGAAAACGTGCTGCATCCCGTTGCGTGCCGCTGCAATTGCGTTGCGCTGAAGACCACCAGCGTTGCGCGCCCGGCACGTCCAGTGACGCTCCGGTCCTCCGATGTTGCGTCCGGTGTCGACGCGCCCGTGGCGGCGCCCAAGCGGAGCGCGGCGGCGCGCATGGCGCTCATGGTTTGCGCACGGTCGAGCGAGGCGAGCACGGCCACCTCGGCGGGGTCGATGCCGTTGCGCCTGCAACAATCCGTCACCGCCATGACGATCTCATCCGCCGTCGCGCTGGTCCGCGTGCCCACTCCCGCGACGATCATGGTTTCACCGCCCGCCAGTGCGTGACCGGCATGGCCGGACGCCAGCCGGTGAGGCCGCCCACGGGATCGGCGCGATCGATGGCCACGCGGGTGAGGCTGCCGCCTTTTCGCGCGTATTCGGCGAGCACGAGCTGTTCGGTTTCCAACGTCACGGCGTTAACCACGAGCCGGCCGCCGGAGGGCAGCGCGGCCCATACCCGGTCGATCAGCCCGGCCTCGCGCGCGCCGCCGCCGATGAACACCGCCTGCGGAGGATTTAGCCGCGCGAGCGCCTCACCGATCCCGCCGGTCTCGATGCGCAACCCCGGCACGCCGAACGCCAGCGCGTTGCGCGCCGCCCGCGCCGCCCGCTCGGGGTTGCGCTCGACGCCGCTCGCCGTGAGGCTCGGATCGGCCAGCATCCACTCAATAGCGACCGAGCCGGAGCCGCAACCGAGATCCCACAGGTGCTCGCCACGTTTGGGCGCGAGGCTGGAGACCGTCAGGGTACGGATTTCTCGTTTTGTGATCTGGCCGTCATGCTCGAACCAGTCGTCGGGCAGGCCGGATGTGTACGGAAGGACGCGCGCCCCGGGATCGTCCGCAACTTCGATGGCCATGACGTTGAGGGCGTTCACGTCTGTGTACGCATAGTGCCGTGCGGGTACGGTTCGCGTCCGCTCCGCCGCGCCGCCCATCGCCTCCAACACGGTGATCCGCGAGCTGCCGAAACCCCGCGTGGTGAGCAGTTTCGCCACCACGCCGGGCGTCCCCGCGTCGGCCGACAACGCCAGTATTCGCGCGCCAAAATGCAGCAGCGGGATCAATCGCTCCACCGCGCGGCCGTTGACGCCAAGCGTCAGCGTATCCTGCAGCGCCCACCCCAGCCGGTTCGCCGCCAGCGAAAAGGCCGAGGGCTGCGGATAGGCGCGCCATTCCTCCGCCGGCAGATCTTTTACCAATAGCGAGCCGACCCCGTGATGGAACGGATCGCCGGTCGCCAAAACAACGACGCGCCGCCCACGCTGGGCGAGCACGAGGCCTCGCGCCGCCTCGAACGGCGACGGCCACGGCGTCGACCAACCCGCGAGGCTGCCGACCAACGCCAAATGCCGCCGCCCGCCGAACACAACTTCAGCCGATTCTATCAGCGTTTTCGCCGCCGGCGAGAGACCGGAAAGCCCATCCTCGCCGATGCCAATGATGGACAGCCAGGGGGCGCTCATTGCGTCACCACCCATCGCGGCACCCACGGACCTCTCCTCTCCCCGCCTCTTCGCGGGGAGAGGAGACCGCGTCTCGCAGCCGCCTCTTCGCGACAAGAGCCACGCGGTCG
Source organism: Hyphomicrobiaceae bacterium (assembly GCA_031393505.1). GTDB lineage: Bacteria > Pseudomonadota > Alphaproteobacteria > Rhizobiales > Hyphomicrobiaceae > JANYHF01. The sequence continues at coordinate 27,783 of JANMVX010000175.1, forward strand.
GTGAGGGGCAGCGACTGGCTCCGTCCCCGTCGCAACTGGGGGAAATCTATCGTCCGTACCCGCTGCTGCCCTTCATCCGGCGCAAGAGCGCCACCTTCTCCCCGTAACCACGGGGAGAAGAGATCACCGCCTTCGCCGCCTCGTCTTGGTTGGCTCTGCATCCGAGTTCCGATTGGCAGTTTGTCCTGTGCGCTGGATGGCGCCGGACTTATAGTGTTGGGCCATCCCGTGACCACAACCAAAGCCCCATGCCCCTCAACATCCTCATCCTTGGCGGCACGTCCGAGGCCAGCGCGCTCGCCGGCCGACTGGCGGGGGACGCGCGCTATAGCGCCACCCTGTCCCTGGCGGGACGGACGGTCTCGCCGCGCCTGCCCGCGATCCCAACCCGCATCGGCGGGTTCGGCGGCACGGACGGGCTGGCGGCCTATCTCAAAGCGAACGACGTTCACATCCTGATCGACGTCACGCATCCGTTCGCCGAACAGATCAGCGCCAACGCCGCCGCCGCCGCGAACACGACGCATACGCCTCTGATCGTGCTCAGCCGCCCCGCCTGGCGACCTGTCGCGGGCGACCGATGGACCCTGGTGGAAACCCTCGTCGCCGCCGCAGCCGCGCTCCCCGAAACACCAGAGCGCATCTTCCTCACCGTCGGCCGGCAATCGCTCGCGCCCTTCGAACGCAAACCTCAGCACACATACATCATCCGCGTCATCGACCCGCCCGACATCCCGGCGGAGATGGTCCGCACCGAAATCATCGTCGGACGCGGCCCCTTCGAAGTCGCCGCCGAGACCGAGTTGCTCCGAACGCATCGCATTAACAGCATAGTCACAAAAAACTCCGGCGGCAAGGCGTCCGCCGCCAAACTGGCCGCCGCGCGCGCGCTCGGCCTGCCCGTCATACTGGTCGAAAGGCCAGCATCCACGGGCGTTTCCGCCGTAACCACGGTCGACGATGTTCTTACTCTCCTGGCGCAGCATCACGCCTCCTTGGCGAAGCGCTCGGAATAGACCAGCGGCGGCAGACCCGGCCGGTCAATGATCCGCGTCGCCTCGCAACCGACAATGATCAGCGTACGCATGTCGGCACGCGCCGGATCGGCCTCGCCCAGGCGCACGACATCGATCCGCTCATCGCGGCGGCCGACCGAGGTGGCGAACACGACCGGCGTCTCGGCCCCACGCAAGTCCCGAAGCAGCGCGAACGCTTTGCCGATCCGATCCGGGCGCGCCAGCGAGGCCGGATTGTAAAGGGCCAGCGCCAGCCCTGCCTCGGACGTCAACCGCAGCCGCTTCTCGATCAGCGACCACGGCTTTAGGTTGTCCGACAGCGACAGGCAGGCGAAATCCGCCCCCAGCGGCGCTCCCACGCGGGCCGCCGCCGCCAACATGGCTGTGACGCCAGGTTCGACGCGCACGTCCAATTCGCGCCAGGACGCCGGGCCGCACTCGATGGCCTCGCACACGGCGGACGCCATCGCGAACACGCCGGGATCGCCGCCCGAAACGACGACCACCTGGCGGCCCGAGCGTGCGGCCGAAAGCGCGGCGTTGGCGCGGAGCAGCTCATCGCCATTGTCGGAGGCGTGCCGGATCTGACCGGGGCGTAGTGGCGCGCGCTCGACATAAGGTCCGTAGCCGAACAGATCGTCGGCATCGGCGAGCGCCGCGGTGACGGCCGGCGTCAACCAGCCGTCCGGCCCCGGCCCGATACCGACAACTGTCAGACGTCCGCTCATAGGCAGCGCCCCCGCCCCGGCACCAGAAGCATCGAGAAATAGGGCGCAACATCGTCCGCCTTGTCGCTCAGCTTAAGGACGATCTCTCCGGCCATGCTGCCGCGCTCAACGTAGATGGCGCGCTCCGCCAATCCCGCGACCGTCAGTGCGCGCCGCACTTTGGCAAAGTTGCGGCCGAGTTTCATGATCACAAGCGCGTCGGCCACGCGCATGCGCTCGATCAGGGCGTCCTCGGACAATGTGCCGGGCAGCACCTGGAGGACGTCGTCGCTGTAGGTGATGGGCGTGCCGGCTTGCGTCCAGCAGGCCTGCATGCCGGTGATGCCGGGCACGACCTCGATGGCGTGCTTTCCGGCCAGCCGATGATAGATGTGCATGAAGGAGCCGTAGAAGAACGGATCGCCCTCGCAGGTCAGCGCCACGTGCTGGCCCTGGGTGAGACGTGTCGAGATGGTTTCGGCCGCCGTGTCGTAAAAGGCCGTCATCGCCGCCGAATAGGTCTCACCCTGGGACGGAACCTCCGTGGTCAGAGGATATTCCAGCGGCAATTCCTCCGCGCCAGGCGCGATATGCCCGCCGATGATGGTGCGAGCGTGCCCCTGATGGCCGCGCTTGTGGAAATAAGCGACGACGCCGGAGCGGGCGAGAATGCGCGCGGCCTTCAGCGTCATCAATTCCGGATCGCCGGGACCGACACCGACGCCGTAGAGTTTTCCAGGCGCGCTCACTCTCTCTCACTCGCCAACGCATTGAGCGCCGCCGCCGCCATGGCGCTGCCGCCTTTTCGCCCGCGTACAACAGCCCAACTGAGATCCGTGCGCGCCGCCAGTGCGTCCTTCGATTCCGCCGCGCCAACAAAGCCAACCGGCATGCCGATGATGGCGGCGGGACGGGGGGCGCCGGCGTCGATCATCTCCAGGAGACGAAACAACGCCGTCGGAGCATTGCCTATCACGACCACGGCGCCCTTGAGTTTTTCGCCCCACAGCTCCATGGCGGCGGCCGTCCGGGTGTTGCCGATCTTGGCAGCCAACTCGGGCACGCGCGGATCATGCAGTGTACAGACGACATCGTTGCTCGCCGGCAGCCGGGAGCGTGTTACGCCATCGGCGATCATGCGCGCGTCGCACAGGATCGGCGCGCCGGAGGCCAGCGCGTCGATCCCGCGTTGAGCGAAATTGGCCGAAAAAGCGATGTCGCGCGCCACTTCGACCATACCGCAGGCGTGGATGATGCGGACGGCAACGCGCTCTTCCAGCTTGGAGAAGCGTGCGAGATCGGCCTCGGCGCGGATGATCGCGAAGGATTTTGCGTAGATGGCCGCGCCGTCGCGGACGTAGTTTTGGGGAGCGGTCATCGGCGCGCCTCCGCTTGTCCAAGGACCCGGTCGACAGCGCCGGACAGGGTCGACGGATCGAGCGCGCGCTCCACCGGTTCGTCCGTTGGCGCACCATTCAGCACCAGATCATAGCGGCCGTCACGCGCGACAAAGGTCACCGCCGCCCTTCCGCGATGGGCGCAGCCCTTGGCGCAGCCGGAGACATGGATCGTCCCCGGAGCGATCACGCGCGCGCCAAAATGCTGGGCGATCCGCGCCGCGTCGTCGCGTGTCGGCGTCGTGCCGTTGCTGCATCCCGGCGCGCCGGTACAGGCGTCGATGGCGAGCCGCGCATCCAGGGGACCGGTGACGAGTTGCAGCCGCAGCGCCGCCGCCAGCAGGCGCTCAACCTCGGCCTCGGTCGCGCAGACGAAGGCCATCGTCCGCCACGGCGTGAGGCGGATTTCTGCCGCAGGGGCGGCATCGACCAACTGCGCCAACTGGTCCGTCGCGATCCGCCCGAACGGCAACCCGATGGCAGTGATACGGACGTGGGCTGACAGATTGAGCGCGCCGACAAATACTTTCCGATCTGCTGGGCCCAGGACGGTTTCGCAATGCAATCCGCCCTTGGCGAACATTGCGGGTGCACCAAGTGTCGCCACCGCATCGCGCATCCGTGGCCGCTTCGTAATCAGAAACGCCTTGGCCAGCGCCAGCATCGCATCGGCGACGGAGTGCCAGTGCAGCGGCTCGGACACGTCGTCCGCCCCCGCAAGCGCAATGCGCCAGGGAGCAGCGTCATCACACGCATACGCCGTAACATCCGCCCCGGTGGCGCCCAGCGGCCACCGTCCGCCGCCGTCGACGGCGAAACCAAATTTCGCCGGCAACGCGTGCAAAGACGTGTCCTCGCGCAGTTCCGTCTCCAGCGCGCGGGCCATGACGGAACCGTCCTTGCACGACGCATCGAGCCCCGCGAGCGGCGACAGGATCACGTTGCGCACCGCCTCGGCCTCGGCGGAGGGATCAATCAGGCCGAGCGCGAAAAGTTCGTCCGTTAACGCCGGGAGCGCATTTTCGCGAATGCCGCGCAGCTGTAGATTGGCGCGCTGCGTCAAGTCGATGGAGCCATTGCCGAAGCGCGCGGCCAAAATGGCGATACGCCCGGCAGTTTGCGCCGGCAGCGCGCTGCAGCTAATCCGTAGGCGCACGATCAACCCATCGCCGGACGGCATGGGACGGAGCGCGCCGGGGCACCAGCCTTTGCGTAACGGAAGCGCGCTCATTCGGCGGCCTCCGCGGGTTGCAGCATGGCGGCGGAATTGGAGCGCGGACGCCAAAGCCCGCGCCGCATGGCCTCGTCGAAGCGGCGGCGCATGGCGGCGTCGGCGGCGGGATTGGCGTCGACGATGAAGGCGGCGACGGCGGGGTCGCCGAGATAGGCCTCGTACAGACGGTCAAAGTGCGTCGAGGTGACGGCCCCTGATGTGGCCGCGAAAGCGAAGGCATTGTCGACGGTGGAGGCGAATTCGGCCGCGCCGCGAAAACCGTGGCGCATCTGGCCGGCGATCCAGCGCGGGCTTGACGCGCGGCCGTGCACGACGCGGGCGGCCTCTTCGGGAAGCGTGCGGGCTTTTGGCGATTCGGGAACGGCGGTGTCGATGTGGTAACCGGTGAGTTTCGTGTGGCCGAGCGATTTTGCGGCCGCCAGCGCCCCGCCCTGATGCGCGGCGTAATCGGCAGCCGACAGAATGTCCGCCTCCTTATGATCGTGCACATGTACGAAGGCGTCCGCCCCCGCCAGCCGGCCCGCGAAGCCGCCGGGAATGTGCGCGGTGTCCTTGTCGCTCCGATAGGCCGTGGGCGTTGCATCGAGATACGTTCTTCCGAGATCGTCCGCCGACTGCCATTGACCGCTGTCGATGGCGTCCGTCACGCCCGCCCCGTAGGCGCCGGGGGCGGCGCCGAAAATGCGGTCGGTGGCCTCGGCGTCGGCATGGCGCGAGGCGGCAAGGGGATTGTCCTCGGGCTCCTCGTCAAGGCGCGCGACTTTATCCACGGCGGCGCGGAACAGGCCGAGTTGCATCGGAAAGACATCGCGGAACAGGCCGGAAATGCGCAAGGTAACATCAATGCGTGGGCGCCCCAATTCAGCCAGCAGCAGCACCTCGAAGCCGGTGACGCGGGAACTCTCGTGATCCCAGGTGGGGCGCACGCCCATCAGATGCAGCGCCGTCGCCAGTTCTTCGCCGCCGGTGCGCAAGCTGGCCGAGCCCCACAGGTCCATGACGATGGCGCGCGGATATTGTCCGTGGTCCTCCAGATAGCGCTGCAGGATGGCCTCGGCCGCCGCGCGTCCGTGCGTGACCGCAGTGCGGGTCGGCACGCCGCGCGGCTCGATGGTGGTGAGGTTACGCCCGGTCGGCAGCACGTCGCGGCGGCCGCGCGAGGGCGCGCCCGCGGGGCCGGGTTTGACGAAGCGGCCATCCAGCGCGGCGATCAGCGCGGCCATCTCGGCAGGGCCGGAGGCGGCGATCAGGGGGTCGTTGCTGACAACGGATTGTCCGAACACGTGCAATCCGTCGCGGATGGCCATTTCCTTCACATCGCACAGGAACGCATCAATACGCGCGATGGCGTCGGCGGGTTCGGCGGTGGCGGACAGGCCGAGATCGGCGGCCAGTCCCGTGCGGTGCGCGGCGTCCACGATGGCGCGCGCCAGGACTTTGCGGCGGCGCGGATCCAGTCCTTGCGCGGCGGAAAACTCATCGATCAGCTGTTCGACATCCTTGAGCCGGCCATCGAGTTCGGTGGCGACCAGCGGCGGCGTCAGATGGCCGATGGTGACGGCGCTCAAGCGCCGCTTGGCCGCCGCCGCCTCGCCCGGATCGTTGACGATGAAGGGATAGATGACGGGGAGGCCGCCGATCAGCGTGCGCGGCGCGCAGGACGGCGAGAGCGCGACGGATTTTCCGGGCAGCCACTCCAACGTTCCGTGTGCGCCCAGATGGATCAGCGCGTGCACGCCGGCCGCTTCGCGCAGCCAGAGATAGAAGGCGACATAGGCGTGGCGCGGCGGCAGCGCGGGATCGTGGTAGCTGGATTTGCGATCGGCGCTGTTGCCTCGTTCCGGTTGCAGCATCACCAACACCTGGCCAGCGGCGGTTCCCGGCAAGCGGAATTTTCCGGCGACGACGGAGGGATCGGCCGCGGGCGCGCCCCAGGCGGCGTCGACGGATTGGCGAAAAGCGTCGGGCAGGCGGGCGAAAGACTTGGCGTATTCCGACACCGGCCAGCGCACGCCACAATCGGGGTCGGTGACCGCAGCCAGCAATGCCTTGGCCGTGGGCGGCGTGCCCACCGTGTACCCCTCATCCGCCAGCCGCCGCAAAATGCCCTCGGCGCTGGCCGGGCCATCCAGGCCGACGGCATGCGCGATCTGATCGGGGCGGCCGGGATAGGTCGACAATACCACTGCAATCCGGCGCTTTTTTCGCGACGTCGTCGCCAGATCAGCCCAACCCGCCGCCAGATCGGCCACGCCGGCGATCAGATCATCCGCCGGTCTGTGCAGATAAGCAGCAAACTGAAGATCTTCGATCCAGCTGTCGCTCTCCTTGAACGAGATCGCTCCCGCGCTGAGCCGCCCGTCGGCTTCCGGCAACACGACGTGCATGGCGAGATCGCCGGCGCCGAGGCCGCGGCCGTCCGCCTCCCACTGCTCGCGTCGGCTGCCGGCCATCACGACTTGCAGCACCACCGTGTCGGCCGACTCGAGCGGCGATCCCGTCCCGTCGTCGGCTGCGGCCGAGAAGGCGGTGGCGTTCAGCACCACGCGGGGTTTCAAGGCGGCGAAGCGCTCGCGAACAAAGTCGGCCGCTCCCGGAGCTTTCAGGCTCGGCACGAAGATCGCCTCGGCGTCGAGCCCGCGTTGCAAAAGGGCCGCACACAGCGCATCGATCGGCGCGGTGTCGGCGGCGAGCACAGAGGAGCGATAGAACACGACGGCGACGGGGTGGCCCTTGCCGGTGGCGTGACGGTAGATGCCGCCGTCGGGGAGCGGAACGGCCAGCGGCGCTGCGGCGCTCGAACCACCAGCCCGGGCGCCAAGAAACGCCACCGCCGCGCGTAAATTCCGTGCGCCGCCCGCCGCCATCAGTCCATCAACCGCGGCCAGATCATCCGCCTCCAGCGTGGACATCGCCGACAACCGCCCATCCGGCCTGCCATCGCCCGGAACCAGCGCCAGCACCTGTCCGCCGGCCCGGCACGCCCGCGCCAGTTCCTCAAGTCCGTAGCGCCAGTATTCGATGCCGCCGAGCAGCCGCGCCAGCACGGCCTTGCTGCCGGAGATGGTCTTTTCCATGAACATGTCCACCGACAGCGGATGTTTCATGCGTTGCAAGTTCGCCAGACGCAGCGACGGGCGCGACGCCAAATGCTCCGTAGGCCACGTGTTCCACGCCGCCGCCAGCGCGTTCAAATCAGAATCCGAGAACGACAGCACGACGACGTCCGCCGGCGCGAGGTTGAGATCCTCAGCCTGCGCCGTTTCGTCGAGGGTTGCCTGTTCGCGGACGATGAGGTGCATGGGGTTCTTGCTGTTGTAGCCGTATAAACTCAATGCCCGGATGGTGTCATCCTCGGGCTTGTCCCGAGGATCCATTCATCAGCAGGCGAACGGCTTGCGTGTGCTGACAGCGGTGCGGCGTGAACGTGCTCCGCCACGGCCTGTTGAATGTGCGGCCCGATGGATCCTCGGGACAAGCCCGAGGATGACACCGGTGAGACTTTTGTGACCACGATTGTCTAGCCCACCAGCGCGTGTCTGATGCCGGCTTGATCAATGCCCTTCTCGCCGATCACCACCAGTTTTCCGATGCGCGCTTCTCCTGCCGTCCACGCGCGCTCAAAGCGCTGATCGAACCTTCCGCCCACGCCCTGTACCAAGAGCCGCGTCGGCTTGCCGGCGATGGCGAGGTAGCCCTTCAGACGTAAAATGCCGAAACGTTCGGCGGCGGCCTTTGCGCGCTCGATCAATCCAGCCGGCGAGCCCATCTCGGCCACCTCCACCACGAACGTATCGAAATCGTCGTGCTCGTGCTCGGCCTCGTTGTCGTGGCAGGACGGGCGGTTGGCGATGTCCAATTCAGCCGCCGCCGTCAGCCCCAGCAACACATCCACGGCCACGCGCCCCTCGCGCGCCGGCACCAGCTTGACGCGTCCTGGCACGACCGCGCGGATTTCCGCCGACACACGCGAAATATCGTCCGCCATCATCGCATCGGTCTTGTTCAGCACGATCATGTCGGCGCACAGGAGCTGGTCGCCATACACCTCTTCCAGCGGGTTGTCGTGATCGAGCGAGGGATCGGCGGCCTTTTGCGCGGCGACTTTTTCCGGGTTTTCGACGAATTGCCCGGCGGCCACGGCCGGGCCGTCCACCACCGTCACCACGCCATCGACCGTCACCTTGTTGCGGATTTCCGGCCAGGCGAAGGCTTTTACCAAGGGCTTGGGCAGCGCGAGGCCGGACGTTTCGATGACGATGTGCTCAGGGCGGGGCGAGAGCGCCAACAGCTTCTCCAGCGTCGGCACGAAGTCGTCGGCCACCGTGCAGCAGATGCAGCCGTTGCTCAGCTCGACGATGTTCTCGTCCGGGCAGGTCTCAACGCCGCAGTTGCGTAAAATTTCTCCGTCCACCCCCACATCGCCGAACTCGTTGATGATCAGCGCGATGCGGCGGCCACCGGCGTTCTGCAGCAGGTTGCGGATCATCGTCGTTTTTCCCGCGCCGAGAAAGCCGGTAATGATGGTGCACGGAATTTTGCCTGGAACGGCGGCGGTGCTCATGTGACGGGGTCCGGTTGTTTGAAGCCGAGGGGCGGCACGCGGGCGACCACGCCCTTGCGAAACGTTTGCGGCCGTTCGCGCCAGGGCACGATGCCGTTGTCGGTCGCCGCGTAGGCCTTGCTGGCGTTGACCACGTCGCCCAGATGCAGCGCGGGGTCGAGGTCGCCGATCAGATACATGAAACGGCCTTCTCCGCTAAGCGCAATCGTGAGCGGGCGCTTGCAGACGGCGAGGCATTCGATGGGTTCGACCACGATGTTCTGGCCCTCGAGGCGCGTCAAAAGTTCGGCGGCGAAGGCCGCGCCGGGCGTATCGAAGGCCTCGGGGCCGACGGCAGGCAGCGGCCGCTTGCAGCTGGTGCAGACGAACACGGTTACGGGCGGGAGCGGGCTCATGCGCGCGCCCCCAGTTCGCGCCAGGTCCAGAAGTATCCGGAAAACGCTCCGATCAGCGCCCAGAAAATGGCCTGGATGGCGAGGCTGCGGGCGACGAACGCCGAGGCGAGTTCGGCCGGGACGGTGCTGGTGAGCAGGATCGGATGCGGCGCGCCGATGACGTGGGGGGCGGCCAGCAGGAGAGCGCCGAGCGCGACGGCCCAAGACGTGCGTTTACGGATCATCAACCACAGGCCGAGCGCCGTCGCCACTGCGGTGCCCACCCACCAGAGTTGGCGCAGGTTGAGATCGCCCGCGGCCGAACCGGGGAGTTCGGGCGCCAGGCCCAGCGCGGGGGCCAGACCGACGGCGGCGAAACCGGCCGCGCCCCAGGCCAGCGCCGAGAGGGGGGTGACCGTTTCGCCCAGCGCCTGCATGGCCGCCAGCAGCATGAGCGCGAATCCGACCGCCGCGCCGACCGTTGCGGCGGTCGTGATGGCGGCGCGGCGGATATCGACGACGCCGGGATCGTGCGTCGCGGCGGGCGCTGCCGGGGCGGCTTCGACTTCGGCGCCAGTGGTGTCGTGATGATGGTCGGGCGCGGGTTCATAGGTCTCGGCGGCCAGGATCAGCGGTACGACCAACGCCTGCTGCAGTCCGGACGTGACGAGGCCAGCGAGTGCGCCCGCGAGCAAGGCGACGAAAACGATGCGGTTGAGCACGGCGTACCCTGATGAAAACGCGGACCGAATTGGCGTGGGTTGGGCGTGCACTGGGTGTCAGACACTTAGCGCGCTGCACGACAGTCGCTGCACCGGCGCCGAAGTGAGCGCGCTAAGTGTCTGACACCGAGTAAGCCCTAATGGCAGGGGAACGCCATGGCGTGGCGCGTGTCGTGGGCCGCGTCGTGCAGTGCCGCCGACTGGGCGAACCCGACCAGGAACACCAGGCCAGCGCCGAGCGCGAAAGCGGCAGCGAGCGAAGCGCGCGTTTTTGCACGCGAAAAATCCACCGGCAGCGCGGCGGCGTCTGCGGTGGTCATGACTTTGGCGTTCGGCTTGTTGACAGCAGAGTGGCGGTTCATATCGGCTCTCCTTTACCGCCCCACCGGCGGTCCACAGGGTTCAGTCTCATCGACGGCCGGTCTCCTGGCTCGCGGCTCGTCTGCTTCCGGTCGCCTTCCCAGCTCACGCCAGTGGCCAAAGACCGAAAACTCGCCGCTTACAGTTGCGGGGGCAGCTCCGGACTACACACCGGATTCCCAATCGCGCCTTTCAGCGCACCGTCAATCGCTCAGTGATAGCCTATGACGGGGCGGTGTCAATTGCCCTCCGCGCCGCTTGTTCCTGCGGCCGGCTCGCGCCTATGGTTCTGTGATGTCCAAACTATCGCTCATTCTCGGCGGCGCGCGCTCCGGCAAAAGCCGGTATGGAGAGTCACTGGTCACGGCGCGACCAGGCCCCTGGACCTACATTGCCACCGCCGAGGCGTTCGACGACGAGATGCGGGCGCGCATCGCGGCGCACCGCGCCGATCGGGGGGCGGGCTGGCGCACCGTGGATGCGACGCTCGCGCTGCCCGGCGCAATCGTCTGCGAACAGGCGGCGGGGCGGCCGATCCTGGTCGACTGCCTGACGCTGTGGCTGAGCAATCTCATGCTGGCCAAGCGTCCCATAGAACCCGAAGTCGAGCAGCTGCTGGGGGTTTTGCGCGCGGTCAGCGTTCCCATCGTGCTGGTCTCCAACGAGGTCGGCATGGGCATCGTGCCCGACAATGCGCTCGCCCGCGCCTTCCGCGATCAGCAGGGCCGGCTCAACCAACGCGTCGCGGCCATTGCCAACACCGTCGTGTTCATGGCAGCTGGCCTGCCCCTGTTCCTGAAAGGATCCGCCCCATGACCGGCACGCCCGAGGACGACAAGCACAAGCGCAAGATGGAGAACCGCAAGGCGGTGCAGGACGCCGAGGTGGCCAGCAAGAGCATCGAGAAGGGCCTGTTGATCGTCAACACCGGCCCCGGCAAGGGCAAAACCACGGCCGCCATGGGGCTGGCGTTGCGCGCGCTCGGCCATGGCTGGCATGTCGGCATCGTGCAGTGGGTGAAGGGCACGTGGGTTACCGGCGAGAAGGGTGCGCTGGAAAAATTCGGCGATCAGGTTGAGTTCTACGCGCTCGGCAACGGCTTTACCTGGAACACACAGGACAAGACCAAGGACATCGCCGATTGCCAGGCCGCCTGGGCCATCGCCAAGCGCATGATGGCCGACCCGAAGATCAAACTGTTGGTCCTGGACGAACTGAACATCGCGCTGCGCTACGATTATCTTCCGTTGGCGGAGGTTGTGGCGACCCTGGCCGCGCGCCGTCCCGAGTTGCATATCGTCGTGACGGGCCGCAACGCCAAGCCGGAGCTGCTCGCTATCGCCGATACAGTCACGGAGATGGGCGCGGTGAAGCATCATTTCGCGGCCGGGGTGAAGACCCAGGTTGGGATAGAGCATTAAGAAAGGTGGGGACTAGGGACTAGGGACTAGGGACTAGTAAAAGAAGTAAGAGGGTGGCTACCTCCTTTCTTTCTTACTAGTCCCTAGTCCCTAGTCCCTAGTCCCTAAACTCCCATTCCCACCCTCATGTTCATGGGCACCGGCTCCGACGTTGGCAAATCGCTGATCGTGGCGGGATTGTGCCGGCTGCTGAGCAATCGCGGGCTGCGGGTGCGTCCGTTCAAGCCGCAGAACATGTCGAACAACGCGGCGGTGACGGAGGATGGCGGCGAGATCGGGCGGGCGCAGGCGCTGCAGGCGCGCGCGTGCCGCGTTGCGCCCAGCGTTCACATGAATCCCGTGCTACTGAAGCCGCAGAGCCAGATCGGCGCCCAGATCATTGTGCAGGGGCGGATGCGGGGCAGCGCGAAGGCGCGAGAATTCCAGGCCATCAAGCCGACGTTGATGCCGGCGGTGCTGGAGAGTTTTGCGCGGCTGAAGGCCGAAGCTGAGATCGTGCTGGTGGAGGGGGCGGGATCGGCCTCTGAAATCAATCTGCGCGCCAACGACATCGCCAACATGGGGTTTGCCCGCGCCGCGAACGTGCCGGTGGTGCTGATCGGCGACATCGACCGCGGCGGGGTCATTGCCAGCATCGTCGGTACCCATACGGTTCTCGAGGCTGGCGATGCGGCGATGATCCGCGGCTTCCTGATCAACCGCATGCGCGGCGACGTGTCGTTGTTCGCCGACGGGGTCGCGGCGATTGAGCGGTATACGGCCTGGAAGAGTCTGGGCATCGTCCCGCATTTCGATGCCGCCCACAAACTTCCGGCCGAAGATGCGCTGGCCTTGCGCGATGCGGCGCGGTGGCAGGGAAAGGCGGGACTCGAGACTCGGGACTCGGGACTCGGTTCACGCGCGCTCGCGCCGTCTACGAGTCCCGAGTCCCGAGTCCCGAGTCCCGGTCGCGTCACCATCGCCGTCCCCGTCCTGCCGCGCATCGCGAATTTCGATGATCTCGACCCGTTGCGGCTCGATCCCGCGCTATCGCTCCGCCTGCTGCACAATGGCGAACCGATCCCGCCCGATACCGATCTCGTCATCCTGCCCGGCTCCAAGGCCACCATCGCCGATCTCGCCGATTTGCGCGCCGCCGGCTGGGACCACGATCTCCACGCCCACGTGCGCCGAGGCGGCCGCGTGCTGGGCCTGTGCGGGGGATACCAGATGCTTGGCCGCAGCATCGCCGATCCCGCGGGCATCGAAGGGCCGGCCGGGTCGGCGCCGGGGCTCGGGCTGCTCAACGTCGACACCGTGCTCACTGGCGCCAAACAGCTGCGCGCCGTCACCGGCGAAACGGTCGCCGATGGCGTGGCGTTCTCGGGCTATGAAATGCACGTCGGCGAAACCTCCGGCCCGGACGCTGCCCGCCCCCTGGTGCGCTTTGCCGACGGCCGGGTGGACGGCGCCACGTCCCTGGACGGCCGGGTGTCCGGCGCCTACGCGCACGGCTTTTTCGCCGACGACCGGCAGCGGCGCGCCTGGATCACCCGTCTCGGCGGCGCCAACGGTCCGTCCACATCCTACGACGCCACCATCGAGGCCACGCTCGACGCGCTCGCCGAACATCTTGGCCGGCATCTCGACATGGACGCGCTGCTGGCGATGGCGGGCTGAGAGTAGTCCGATAGGATTTCGCTCCCATCGATCCATGGGGTGTCATCCCGGATGCGCTGCAGCAGTCTTCATGATGCAGTGCTGATCCGGGATCTCCATCGGCTCCAGCCGTGGTGCGACAGGGGCAGGAGCCGATGGCGATCCCGGGCGCGGCGCTCCGTCAAAACGCTGCGCTGCGCACGGGATGACAGGTCTCGTTCAGTGCGAAAAGAAAAGGACTTGGCCGGGTCAACTGCGACCAAAGGCGCAGGTTTCTGGTGACGGGCATAGAATTGCCCCAAACCGGTCGCAATCTGGCCGCGAGCCTTACGAACGAAGCCACAGTTCTGCTCGAAATCGCTCCTAGATTCCTGGTTAGTGACAGTGATGAGTCGCCGGCCGCCGCGCCGGAACGATCTGACAGGACAGACGCCATGGGTATCGTACCGCAGACCGCCGAGTTCAAATCCGCCGTGGTTTTCCGCGCCGATTGCGATGCGTTGTCGCCGCGCCGCCCCGAAGGCGCGCAGGCATCCGATTTTCAGTTCTGGTCGGGCCTGTCCGGTCGCAGCTATGTGCACACGATTTTCGATCTGATCGGCTGCCCGCGCGTGCCGGCGTGCTCCTATGTGCTGGTCAAGCGCGACGGCGACGGCGTCCGCTCGGCTCTGCGCATCGGCACGGTATCGGCCGACGCCTGGTCGCTCAATCTGGCGGAAATCCGCCACCGCGCTGCGCAACTGGGCGCCAATGAGGTGCATCTGCACCTGATCGCGAGCGATGCGGCCAGCCAGCAGCGCGTCGCCGAAGATCTGCAAGCCAAGCAGTTCGCGGAGCTGTCTCCCGAGCCCGCGGCCCGGCCGGCGTATCTTTGCTAGTCTCTACGGTTTGCTTCCAAGCACGCTCGAAACGCACAAAGGGCGTCCGCTCAGGGACGCCCTTTGGCCTTTCGCAACCCTGTCAAGCCTGGATCAAACTTGGCGGGGCTGCCTAGAGAGTCTGCGCAGCACTTATTCGCTTTGATCAGAGCACAGGGTGTAATTGGCGGCGGCGGTCGCAGCGGCCGCAACGACAACCACCGGTTCGTTGGTGGTGCCGGCGTCGCCGGACGTTTCGACCGACGAATCGGTAGCCGACCCTTGGCCGACATTGTTCGATTCGGTTGTGTCGTCGGCGACCGGGATGGGCTGTTCGGACGCGTTGGCGACCGTGGTCGGCAGTGGGCGCATGATGCGGGCGGTGTAGACGGCGCCGTCCTCCGGCATCCAGCCGCAGGTCTGAAAGCCCGGGTTGGGCAACGAGGTCGCGCAGGCGACGTTGTGGGCGTCATCGACAACTTCCAGCGCCACATCCTGCTGATCGGATTCAAGCGTGAAGTGTGACCGCATGGTCGAATCGAGCGTGAACGTCTGCGTCTGGATTGCGCCGGACGCCACGGTGCCCGTCGAGCAAACCGGCGTCGCATAAGCCACCTGTGGGGCGACGCCCGCCGTGGAACCGATCAGAGCAATCCCCAAAAGGATATTTAGTTTGGTGCGGAACATTGCCACCTCCATAGAATTTCGCCTCTGAAGGAAGACTACACCGCAGGTGAGAACTAACTGTTGTCGGAATGCTTAGAATTTTATCCGATTGGAATTTTATCTGATGTCGCCGCCACCGCTAAATGATTCGGAACCGAGCAGATACGTAGAGCCACCTGATCCGCACGTAGTGAGCGTAAGAGGCGCTGGCTGACGGTCTCCTCTCCCCCGTTTTCCGGGGCAGAGGAGACCGCGTCTCGCAGGCGCTTCTTCAGCGCCAAGAGCCACGCGGTCGGTGAGGGGCAGCCGCTGGCTCGGCCCCTGGTGCGACCTGTGCGGAGCAAGCGGCTGCCCCTCACCTGTCGCTTTATCCTCGGCTTCGCCTCGGAGCGACATCCTCTCCCCCAAAGTTGGGGGAGAGGAGAAGATCAGCCAGCGCCTCTTTCCTGCGTCAAACCTGATCAGGCGCCAAAGCCAATGGGCGGAAAAGCTGTTCGCTTTTCCGCCCACCATTTTCATCTTCTCAGCTCAGATCCGTGACACCCTTAGTAGGTGATGCGGGTCCGATGGTTGCCGGTGCCGGTGGCAGACGCCAGGCGGTTGGCGATATCGGTGAACACCGAGATCAGACCGTTCTGCGAGGCGGCGGCCGAGGTCACGTCGTAGAAGTGCTGAGCCACGTTTGCATTCCAAGGCGAAGCGCAAGCCTGCAGGGCCGTCTTGGACGTTGTATCGGAGCCCAACTCCAAACCGACAGTGAACACCTCAACGCCAGCTGCCTTCATGTTGGTGCAGAGCGTGGCGGCCTGACTGCGGGACCTGCCGTTGGCGACCGAGGCGTTGGAGTTGTTGTCTTCGGCGATGCTGGCGTAGTTCGTGTCATAGTGCAGGTTGTAGGCGCCGTCGGTCATCATCAAGACCACTTTCTTGACCAAGGCCGGGTCGGCGGCGGCGGGCTTGCTGCCAGCGGGCCAGAAGCTCGTCCACTTGTCCGAGATGGTGTACCAGCCCCAAGCCATGCCGATGTGGCCGGCCGTGTAGCCTGCAGCGTGCTGGGCATCGATGGAGGCGTAGAGATCGGTACGGTTGTTGGTCAAGGGCAACAGCGGCTTGTCGGGGGCCGTGCAGTTCCGGCTGGAGGCGCTGGTGGTCGTGAAGGCATGGAACAGCTGGGTGGACGGCGCTGCGTCATCGTAAGCGTGACCGGTCGAAGCGAGACGCTCGGCCATGCAGGTGTTGACGTAGGAGGTGCGCTGGCAGGTGGCCTGGACCAGCTGCGTGGTGCAGACCTGATGCGAGCCCGATCCACCGCTGTGACCTTGATTGTTGTGACCGTTGCGGTCATAGCCATCGCGATCATAGCCGTCGTTGTCATAGCCGTGACTACCGTAGCCGCCGCCGTGGCTGCCACCCGTGCAGTTGCCACCGCCGCCGGCGCTGCGGTTGGTGCTCATGGCGCTGCGATTGCCCCAGTCGCTGCTACCGCCGTTGCCTGAGCCGTTGTGACCATCGTCGCCACCGTTGCCCCAGCCGTTGTTGCCGTGGCCGCCGCCACGGTGATGTCCTTGATCGTCGTCATAGTCACCTTCCTGGTCGTTTTCCCAATCGCCGCCGCTCCAATGCTGGCCGTTGCCATTGGTGTTGCTGACGGTCTGGCAAACCTGCTGCTGCGTGGTGCAGGTGTAGCTGCTGGTGGTGGAGGCAGCGACGCCCGTCGCCGCTTCGGCATAGGCGCCGGCGTTGACGTACTCGGAGAACGGCACAATGCTGACGCGCACGTTCGGGTTGGTGGAACCGGGGGGGATCAACACATCGACCAGGCGCTTGGCGGCGACCTTGGCCGTGGTCAGCTTGGCGTTGTCGTTCATCGATCCTGTCACGTCCATGACCAGAGCGATTTCCAGCTTCTGGCTGGTCGCGCCGTCCGTGTCCATCGCCATCGAGGTCTGATTGCTCGTGATGCGGATCGTCGGCATGCCGATGGCCGCCAGGAACATGGTCTTGACGTTGGCCCTGGCCGTCATTTTGACGTTGCCTTGGGCGTCGACCTTAACCGAAGTCAACTGGGCTTTGATGTTCTTGGGCAGCGTCTTGAAGAAGTATTTCTCCGCCACGATGGCGGCGTCCTTCATCTGCATCTGGTTGTTTTGGTTGGCCGTGTTGTTGGCATAAAGCGCGCCGCCGCCATCAAACGTGCGGCCAGCGGCCAGCGAGGCCTGATCCAGCGCGCGATCCATCGCTTCTTTGGTCGCGTAGCCGCGGCCGAAGTCGACCGTCATGCCCACGAACGCCACAGCGCACATGATCGAGAAACCGAACACCATGGTCATGTTGCCGCGCTCGTCCTTGGCGAAACCAAGGCGGCCGACATTCAGTGATTTTCCGCTGTTTTCAATCCGCGTCGCCGTGCGGGTGAATCCGTCGCGCATTATACGCCCCAAGTCGCAAAACATTTTTTTGCCTCCACAATTGCGATTGGAGGCCAATGTGACGGTTGCGGGTTTACAAAAGGAACCGGGATTGCTCGCAATTTTATCGAATAGGGAATTAACCGGGTAGCGCGATGTTATTGTAGTTTCTCAATGGCTAATGGGGCGTCGAGGATTTTACTCAAACCGCTGAGAACCGCCTCCGTGTGCGACTTTGGCACGGGGCCGGAGCATTTGCCTTGGGCCGGTGCGCCCGCTATAGACGGCGCCAGATCACCCCTTGAACCATCCCGCCGCCGCCCCGAGCGGCCAAACCGAGGCTCCCATGACCGCCACTGAATACAAAGTCGCCGACATCAAGCTCGCCGATTTTGGCCGCAAGGAAATCGCCATCGCCGAAACCGAAATGCCGGGTCTGATGGCCATGCGCGCCGAATACGGCAAGGAGCAACCGCTGAAGGGGGCAAGAATCGCCGGCAGCCTGCATATGACCATTCAGACGGCGGTGCTGATCGAGACCTTGAAGGCGCTCGGCGCCGATGTCCGCTGGGCCTCCTGCAACATCTTCTCGACCCAGGATCATGCGGCGGCCGCGATCGCCGCCAGCGGAACCCCGGTGTTCGCCGTCAAGGGCGAAAGTCTGGTCGAATATTGGGACTATTCGGACCAGATTTTCCATTTCGCCAATGGCGAGACGGCCAACATGATCCTGGACGATGGCGGCGACGCCACCATGTACATCCTGCTCGGCGCCAAGGCCGAGAAGGACATCTCGGTGCTGGCCAAGCCCGGCAATGAGGAAGAAGAGGCGCTGTTCGCCACCATCAAGCGCCGCATGGCCGCCAGCCCCGGCTGGTTCGCCAAAGCCAAGGCGCAGATCAAGGGCGTGTCGGAAGAGACCACCACTGGCGTGCATCGATTGTATATGATGGAGAAGGCCGGCGACCTGCCCTTCCCGGCCATCAACGTCAATGACTCGGTCACCAAGTCCAAATTCGACAACCTCTACGGCTGCCGCGAGAGCCTGGTGGACGCCATCCGCCGCGCTACAGACGTCATGTTGGCCGGCAAAGTCGCCGTGGTGGCCGGCTTCGGCGACGTCGGCAAGGGCTCGGCGGCCAGCCTCAAGCACGGCGGCGCGCGCGTGCTGGTGACCGAAGTCGACCCGATCTGCGCCCTGCAGGCCGCCATGGAAGGCTACGAAGTCGTCACCATGGAGGACGCCGCCCCGCGCGCCGACATTTTTGTGACCGCGACCGGCAACAAGGACGTGATCACCATCGAGCACATGCGCGAGATGAAGGACCGCGCCATCGTCTGCAACATCGGCCATTTCGACGCTGAAGTGCAGGTCGGCGCGCTACGCAACCTGAAGTGGCACAACGTCAAGCCGCAAGTGGACGAGATCGAATTTCCGAACGGCCGCCGCATGCTGCTGCTGGCCGAAGGCCGCCTGGTGAACCTGGGCTGCGCCACCGGCCACCCCAGCTTCGTCATGTCGGCGTCGTTCACGAACCAGACCCTGGCGCAGATCGAGCTGTGGAAGCACGGCAAGAAGTACGAGAACAAGGTGTACACGCTGCCCAAACACCTCGACGAGAAGGTCGCGATGCTGCATCTGGCCAAGTTGGGTGTGAAGCTGACGAAACTGTCGAAGGATCAGGCGGATTATATTGGGGTGACGCCGCAGGGGCCGTTCAAGCCGGATCATTATCGGTATTAGGAGGGCGACCATTGTAGCCTAAAGTCTGCGGCGCCTGGTCCAGAGGTGCCGCAGTGAATGCCCTCACTGTCCTCGAATTATTTCGATGCCATACGTCGCTTGATGGGAGAATAGTTCTTTTCCAACACGATGTGAATCGGATCCAAGACCGGTTTCGGGTCGCCGCCCTGCGGCCTCGCGTTGCCAAAAGTGTAAATCTGATATCCGAACCCCAAGGGCAGTGACGGCGAGATATCGATCACTGCGATACCGCTGTTGCCGAATTGCTTATCGACGGAAGTCCCCTCGGGGTGCAGCAATCCTACGCTTGACTCATCGTTTGTCTCACAAGCCGGTACGCGTTCTGCGCGACACTGATCTGTTGTGCTGAAGACTTTCGTTGGGTCGTCATTCAACTCCTTGCACCCGCATTCTTTCGCATAGGCGTTGTTTGCTTTGATTTCCGCCATTTTTTCGTCGAAAATCCGACGTCCCGTAGCGATCAATGCCAGTTCCGCTGCTGTCAGTTCGTTGCCCGTTCGCACGTCGTAACGGAATTTGCAGTCGTGGAAGGGCAATCCTCGCTTGAAGCAGTCTGGCACGACCAAGGGCAAGGCTTCGCTGATAACTCCTACGTCGAATTCCCCCTGTAAGGCCGTGGGACCGGCTTGTCTGACCGCTTCGATGTCGGCGACCATGTAGCTCGGCAATTGCTGGCCAGTCTCTGGATCATAGGCAAGCGGACTTTGCAGGGCGAGGCACAGACTGTTCAGTGAGAACCCTCTCGCCTGGTATTGATTCAAAAAATCATCGGAGACAGAAATGAAGTTGCCGCCAAACCCGTAGTAATAGCATTTGTTCTTGAGCGGCGCCGTCTTATCCCCGCCGGGACCATAGTTCTGCAACGTGATGCCAAGCCTGCTGAGCTCAGCCGCCGATCCAAAAACAGCAGGATAGTTGGGTTCAGTGGATTCGACGGTTTCGGTGGTTTCAGCAGCATCCTGTGCGCTGACAGTTGTGGCCGCGCCGATCAGAACCGCGCACACCAGAGTCCGGAAGCAATGTTTCATGGCAAGAAACCTCCAGCTGCATCAAACGTAACAACTGACTAAGAGTTCACTCGACCTGCGGTTAGGCGAACATGCGAGCCTCCATGGATTGCAAGGGGAACCAATCGTCACGATGTCAGATCTACATGCAGCGCAGCCTCACTTCAGCAGCAGACGGTCAACCTCCTCCATCAGTGGATCGTTGAACCCGGCTTTTCGCAACAGTTCGAAATCGCCGCGAGCCAATTCCGCCCATTTGGCCCCCTTGGAATCGCCGATGCGGTTATGCGCAAGATACAACGTCCGCGCAGCATCAGTCTGTCCGGCTAACATCAGGACATCGGCGCGATTGATCTCGATCCAGCCCGTCTCTGGAGCCAAGCTGTGCGCATGCTCGGCGGCGGACACCGCACGGTCGAATTTTCGGTCGAACATGGCGTACCAAGCTAGATTGCCAAGCGCCTCGGCGCGGGTCGCGGGTTTGACCGGGTGCGCCTCTGTGATCGCGTCAAGCTGACCGAGCAGAGTTTCGTGCAGTCGGTAGGCCGCATCCCGTTGGCCCAGGGCGACCTGCGCATCGGCCGACTTTCTAACCGTGGCGACCAGTTTTGCATCCATATCCGAGCCGCGCTCGGGCGATTGCACCAATGCCAAGGCGATATCGGTCGCCGCCTGCAAGCGCGTCAGAGCTTCCGCCTGCCGCCCGCTGGCCTGATCCTCATCGCCCAGTGTGATCAGTGCGGAAAACGCCGCCCGTTTCCATTCCGCCCGCTCGCCGGCGTTACCCAGATGAAGCGCCAGTGCGGCCTCGGCAAGTTTGCGGGCTTCGGATGTCATGTCAGCTGCTGTTGGCCCTCCAGCCGCTGCGGCGTCGCGCAGGGCTGCGGCCAATCGGAGCTGGCCTTGCGCCACCTCCAGCCGCCACTCATCGCGCGTATCGGTGACCGCAAGCGCCAATGCGATGGCCAGATAGTCACGGTAATACTTGATCGCAGCGGGCAGCTTATTCTGGTCACGCTCGAAGTCGCCCAGTGTCACATACGTCACGCTCAAGTTGCGTTGCAGATCGGACCGGCCAGGATTATCGCTCGCCACCGGCTTTATTAAATCGAGGCTAAACTCAAGTTCGTCACGGGACGTTGCAGCGTCCCCGCGCTTCATGGCAAGTTCTGCTAGGCGTTCGTGGGCGAAGGCCAGGTTGCGCAATGTGTCCGGGGTCTTGGCCATTGCCAGCGACACCCTGATCTTCAGGTTCTGGTCGAGCAACACCTTGGACTTGGCGAACTCCGCTTCACCGGCGTTTGACGCATCTGCGACCATGGCGCCGAGCTTTTCGGAGCACAGAGCCACCGTGTCCTGCCACTCAGGCATGTCCGATTGTTCCCGATCCAGCCCGCTGGCAAGGTCATGGCAGGTCTGGAAGGCCGTGAACGCTGCATCGGTGCGCCGGTCCTCCTTTAGCGCCTCGCCCAAGCGGTCATAGGCATTGGCGAGATCGGCGCGAAATTGGCGATTTTCCGGTTCCTGCTGCAGCAGACCTTTGAAACTGTCGACGGCTTGCTGCGCCAGCTCGGCGGCTTTTGTTGCCTGCCCCTGCTCGCGCCGCACCGTTGCGATTTCCAGCAACGCCACGGCGCCGGTACGCACCACCTCCGGCGTCGGCGTGCTGATTTCCGATAGGGAACGGGTCAGCAATTCAGCCTGATCCAGCACGGCCAGCGTGACGTCCTGGGGAACGTTCAGGCGCTGCTTCATACTGCCTTCGATCTTGAACACCAGGTTGTTGGCCGCCACGGTCGCCAGCTCCACAGTCCGCGCCGCCCGGCCCCGCTGCACCTCGGCGATCCAACCCAGCAGCCCCGCCACGACGGCAATCGCCGCGAACACTACCGCCGCCGTGCCCATGGCCCGCACCCGCAAAGTTTCCTGCTTGGTGTGCTTGAAGCCCCGGATCAACTCGCTGAGGGCATGGCCCGAAGGTGGCCCATCCAGCTGATCAATCGGCTCCTCCAGCCGTAGCCAGTGGCTCTCCAGCGCCTCTTTGGCGAGCAGCGCGTCGGGCGGGGCCGCCTCGACCGAGCGATTGACGTTGATGATGACGGGCGTATGGCCTTGCGCCAGAGCCGCATCGACCTCGCGCTTGACCCATTCCGATTTCAGCGCCCGGGGCCGGGCGACCACCACAAGCGTCTTGCTTTTTCGCACCTGCCGGCGGGTCTCGCGCCGCAGGTCCAGCCCCGGCACATAGTCCGATTGGTCTAGAAAAACGCTGAAGCCGGCCTTCTGCAGGCTCTGACACAGTTGCCTGGGGTAGTTCGTCCCGTCGCCATGGGAGTAGGACAGGAAGAAGTCATAACCGAACAAATAGTCGGCCAGGCGCTGCAACAGGCCTGGTGGGCGCGGCGGCTTGGCATCCGACATAGTTCCCTCCCGAGTGATCGGCCTGCGGATAAGTATAGTCCGCCAGGCTTGGCACCGTCTATCAGCGGCAAACGAACGGCCGGAAACGCACACATCGAGCAGCCGGACCAGCCCCGGCAGCGACATCGCCCCGGCTGGCATCGCCGTCGCCACTCCCGCATACTGCCAACCTGATTCGTTGGTTCGCGTCGCCGCCCTGCAGCCAGCCCCGAGCCACCATGCCCCTCGCCAGCCTCGCCACCCCCCTTGAGCCGCGCCAGGCCCGGCTGATGGCGCTTGCCTCAGCGGCATTGGCGGGCGGTCTTGGCTTTGTCTCGCTGCTGCAGAGCGAACCCGGCGCCGCCTCCATGGTGCCGACCGCGACCAACCTGTTGCTGCTGGCGGCCACCGCGGGGGGGGCGGCCCTGGCCACCACGCTCGCCTTGCGGTTTCGCGCTCAGCTGCGCGGCGGCGGGGCGGAACTGTCAGCGCTGCGGGCGGAACACGCCGCCATGGCCCGGCGTCTGGAGATTGCCGAGACCGTCGGCAGCCCTGCCGCCGAGACGCTGGTTTATTGGGACGCCGCCCGCGAACCCCTGTTGCATTCATCGGGCATCGATCCGCGCCATGGCGTTCCGTCCAGCGCCACGGCCATCCTTGCCGCCGGCTGGCTCGACCCGGCCGCCGCGCAAGTGTTCCGCACCCACACCGACCGGCTGGTGCGCGACGGCAAACCCTTCGCTCTGACCGCGGCCACCACCGCCGGCGGCGCCATGCAGCTCTCCGGCGAGGTGCGGGGCGCCTACGCCATCCTGCGCATCGCCGACGTTTCGGCCGAACGCAAGGCGATGCGCGACATGGAAGAGCGCGGGGTGCGCGTCACCCGCGACGCGGCCCTGACGCGCGCCCTTTACGAAGCCCTCCCCGTCCCCGTGTGGTTCCGCTCCGCCGACGGCAAGATCGATTGGGTGAACTCGGCCTATGTGCGCGCCGTGGACGGATTTTCGCGCGAGGACGTGCGCGGCCGCCAAGTCGAACTGCTGGAAACCCGTCAGCGTGCGTCGGTTTCCGCCTCGCTCACGGCCGGCCGCATCCACCGCGAGCGCGTGCATGTGTTCGTGGGCGGAGAACGCCGGTCCTACGACCTGGTCGCCGTGCCGATGGACGGCGCCAGCGCGCTGATCGCCAACGACGCCGCAGCGCTCGAAACCGCGCAAGGCGAACTCTCGCGCCAGATGGCCGCCTACGATCGCACGCTGGACCGCGTCGCCACGGCCGTCGCCAACTTCGGCCCGGACCAGCGCCTGGTCTATTGCAACGAAGCCTACCGCCAGCTTTGGAAGCTCGACCCCGAGTTCCTGAAATCCCGCCCCAAGGACGGCGAAGTGCTCGACCGCCTGCGCGAACGCCGCCAGCTCCCCGAGGAGGCCGACTACCGCAAATGGAAAGCGGCGCTGCTGGCGAGCTACACGTCCCAAACCGGTCAGGAAGCCTGGTGGTATCTCCCGAGCGGGCGCACGGTACACGTCACAATCGAGCAGCGCCCGGATGGCGGCGTTGCCTATCTCTATGATGACGTGACGGAAAAACTCGCACTGGAACGCCGCTACCACACCGCCATGAACATTCAGCGCGGCACGCTGGACACCTTGCGCGAAGGTGTCGCGGTGTTCGCCACCGACGGCAGATTGTCCTTGTTCAACCCATCGTTTGCGCGGCTGTGGAAGCTGAACCCGAACGACCTCGCGCGCGAGCCGCATGTCGACGAAGTGGTGCGCCGCTGCTCCGTGCTGCATACGGACGACGCCACCTGGGCCAACATCAAGCGCGCCGTGACCACGATCAGCGGCCAGCGCCAGCGCCTGCAGGGCCTGATGGAGCGCCCCGACCAGAGCGTCATCGCCTACGCCGGCCTGCCCCTGCCCGACGGCGCCATGCTGCTGACGTTCGTCGACACCACGGATACGACGCGTGCTGAGCGCATGCTGCGCGAGAGGAATGACGCGCTTGTGCAGGCCGACCGCCTGAAGTCGCAGTTCATCTCGCTGGTGTCGTACGAACTGCGCTCGCCCTTGCAGAACATCATCGGCTTCTCTGAATTTTTGGAGAACCCAAAGGTCGGACCGCTCAATCCCAAGCAGCGCGAGTACCTGCACGACATCCACGGCTCCTCGCGCACCCTGCTCTCGATCATCAACGACATCCTGGACCTGACCACCATCGACGCCGGCGCGCTGGAGCTGAAGCGCGCGCCGGTAAAGGTTGCGCATGTCGTCGCCAGCGCGGCGGCCGCCGTGGAAGAGCGCATGACACGCGAACGGATTACCTTGCGCGAAAACATCGATCCGTCAGCGTCTGAATTTTTGGCCGACGAACACCGCGTCAAACAGGTGCTCTATAACCTCTTGTCCAACGCCATCGGCTTCTCGAAAGAGGGGGACACCATCGTGCTGGATTGCCGCCGCGAGGGCGACACCATCTCCTTCAGCGTCACCGACCGCGGCATCGGCATCCCGCTGGAAGACCAGCCCAAGGTGTTCGAGCGGTTCGTTTCGCGCGCGCAAGGGTCGAGGCATCGCGGCGCGGGGCTGGGGTTGCCGATTGTAAAACACTTGGTCGAGCTGCACGGCGGCGCCGTCGCACTCAGGTCCGAGCCGGGCAAGGGCACGCGCGTTACGGTGCGGTTCCCGGTCGGCGCCAAGGGGCTGATGGCGGCGGAGTAGGGGCGAGTCGCCCCCTCATCCGGCCAAAGGCCACCTTCTCCCCGTGAAAAACGGGGAGAAGGAAAAGCGATCCCAGCCTCGCCGGCGAGGCCAAGGAACGTGTCCTTTCTTTCTCCCCATTTTTCATGGGGAGAAGGTGGCCTTTGGCCGGATGAGGGGAGGGCTTGCACCGGCGTTCAGTGCAGGGCACGGTCGGGTCAGCAGATGCAGTCTCAGGCCCGACGATGCGCCCAGACAACTCTCAAACGCTCGCCCGCGCCCGCAGCCTGCGCGCCAATGCAACGCGCGCGGAGGATCTGCTCTGGGCGCGCCTGCGCGACCGCCGGCTGGACGATCTGAAGTTCACGCAGCAAACGCCGGTCGGCCCATGGGTGCCAGACTTCGTCTGCCGTCAGCATAAAGTCATCGTCGAAATCGATGGCGCGACCCACGGTACGCCTGAGGAAATTGCTCGCGATCTGGCCCGGACGTCGGATCTTGTGGCGCGCGGATATCGGATCTATCGCGTCGACAATCGCGACGTGTATCGAAATTTGGTTGGGGTGTTGGACGGCATCCTCGATTGCATACGGAACCGGGGCGACACTTGACGACGGAGCAAGTGGCCCCCTCATCCGGCCAAAGGCCACCTTCTCCCCATAAGAATGGGGGAGAAGGAAAATAAACCGTTCCTTGACCTTGCCAGAAAGGCCGCACTCGCTATTTCCTTCGCCCCGTACTTACGGGGAGAAGGTGGCCTTTGGCCGGATGAGGGGGCCGCTTGCTCCGCGCCATCGACTGGCGCATCGTCAGCCGAACACTGGCAAGCTCGTGCCACCCCACCACCAGTCACAAAACAGGCAGCTGACACATGACACGCACCAGATGGGGCATCATCGGACCCGGAGCCATCGCGCACAACTTTGCCGACGGCCTGGCCGAATCCAAATCCGGCGTGCTCGCCGCAATCGCCAGCCGCGACGATGCCCGGCGGAAAGACTTCGGCGACCACTACAAACTTCCTGCCGCCAAGTGTTACTCCGACTACGCCGCACTCGCGGCCGATCCCGACATCGACGCCGTCTACATTTCCACGCCCCATCCCTGGCATGCGGAACTCTCCATCATGGCCATGCGCGCCGGAAAAGCCGTCGTGTGCGAAAAACCGGCCGGCATGAACGCGGCCGAAGTCGTCGCCATGATCGAGGTCGCGACTCAGCAAAAGGTCTTCTTCATGGAAGCCTTCATGTACCGCTGCCATCCGCAGATCGCGCGCCTGCTGGCGATCATCGCTTCCGGGGAAATCGGGCGCGTGCAGCATATCCAGACCCGTTTTGGCTTTGCCGCAACGCACGACCCGAAATCGCGGCTGTTCGATCCCGCGCTTGGCGGGGGCGGGATTCTCGATGTCGGCGGCTATCCGGTGTCTTTGGCGCGGCTGGTGGCGGGAGCGGCCATCGGGAAACCGTTCGATGATCCGGTCACGGTCAAGGGATCGGGCATCCTGGGCACGACCGGGGTCGATGAGGTCGCCTACGGACTGTTGGGATTTTCCAGCGGCGTGACGGCGGAAATCGCCTGCGCGACCACCCGGGCCATGGACAATTCCGCGACCATCATAGGCGAAAAAGGCCGCATCGAGCTGGCCGACCCTTGGGTGCCGGGACGCAATGCCGGACCTTCGGATACGACCATCACGGTGACCATCAGCGACAAGCAGCGCGTCGAGCAACTGCGCCACCCGGAACATCTGTTTACGTTCGAGGCGGAGCTGGCCAGCCGCGCCATCGCGGACGGAAAGCTCGAAGCCGACGCCCCCGCCATGAGCCACGCCGACAGCATTGGCAGCAACCGCACGCAGGATCGCTGGCGGCAGGAGCTGGGCTATGTGACCTTTGCCGAAACACCCAAGACCAATCGGCGTCTGGCCGGTGTGTTGCCTAATGGGCTGCCGAAAATTCCGCAGCAGCGCATCGACGGTGTTGCGCAGCCCGTTTCCAAACTGATCCTCGGTTGCGACAACCAGAACGACATCGGCGGCGGCGCAATCGTCTGGGACGCTTGGATGGAAGCGGGCGGCAACGCCTTCGATACCGGGTTCGTCTATGGCGGCGGACAGCACGAAAAGGTGCTCGGACAATGGATATCTTCTCGCGGCATCGCCAAGGACGTGGTGGTCATCGCGAAAGGCGGGCACACGCCTTATTGCACGCCGCGCGCCATCGGGGCGCAGCTCGAGATGTCGCTCGACCGCCTCGGCCTCGATCACGCTCCCATTTACATCATGCATCGCGACAACCCAGACGTGCCGGTGGGTGAATTCGTCGACGCGCTTAACCGTCTGCATAAAGACGGAAAAATCGGCGTGTTCGGCGGTTCGAACTGGTCGGTGTCGCGATTCCGTGAGGCGGCTGATTATGCAGCGAAGCAAAAGCTGAAACCGCTGACGATCCTCAACAACAACCTCTCGCTCGCCGTGATGGAAAAGCCGGTCTGGGCCGGTTGCATTACGTCGAACACGCCGGAAACGTTAAAAGCCTTGCGGGACGGCGACATTGCGCATTTCAGCTGGTCGTCGCAGGCGCGCGGCTATTTCCTGCCCGAGGCCCTGCGCAATCGGCTGCCGGCCGACACCGCGCCGGAGACCTGCTTCGGCAGCCAAGCCAACGCCGGGCGCCGCAACCGTGCGGAAACACTCGCGAAAAAATATGGCGTATCGCCCCACAATATCGCCACCGCCTGGGTGCTGGCGCAGAGTTTCCCGTCGTTCGCCCTGGTCGGGTCGCGCACGGCCGGCGAGATCGCCTCGACGTTGCCTGGGCTGGGTGTGGCGCTGACCGCGCAGGAGGCGTTGTGGCTGAACCTGGAATAGCCGGTGGAATAAACGGGGACAGTTTACTTATATCGCGCCGAGAGATCGCCGGTGTTCGAACGTCGGTGACGTGATATAACTAAACTGTCCCCGTTTATTCCCCTCAGTTCGTCAGCACCGGCGTGCTGCTGACCGGCATGGTCGCGACCGCATCGGCGATCTTTTCGATCATGTGGGTGACGCCGTCGTCCAAGGCGCCGCCGCGCATGTATTTGTCCCAGGCCAGGATGGGCGCCCAGCCGCTGGTGGGATCGGTGGGTGCAATGCCGCTTTGCGGCAGGCCGTTCGGATAGAAATGCACCAGCAGCTTGTTGGCCTGCGGGATGACGGCGGGATCGCTCCACTTTGCGGCCAGGCCCGCATAGTCGCGCGGCATCACGGTGTCGGCCGGATAGTTGGGATTGTCGAGGCTGAACGCATGGCTTGGTTCGTGGGCGTTCTCATCCGACCAGATCGCAACCACCGACATGACCGAGGAGGCTGCAACGTCGCCCGAGACCGCCGTGATCGGATCGCCGACTTTGAGCCAGGGCGAGTTCATGGCTTCGTTCAGGCATTCCAGACCGGATTCGGTGTAGTCGCCGCCGCCCGATTCGACCTCGGGTTGAACGAAGTCCGCGAATAGCGTCTCCTCGAACGGCAGTTTGAAGAAGCCGGTGGCGGCGCGCAGTGGAACGTCATCGCCATTATTGGTGGGAACGCTTGCGGGCCGCACCTGCCAGCCGAGCGGGAACTTGTCAACCAGCCAGCCGTCGGCGGCATTGTACCGGACGTTGCCGTCGAAATCGCGAAAGAAGATCGGGCGCACCCGGATTAAATCGAACTCCGGCAGCCCGCGACCGACCAGTTCGGAATTCAGATTGCCGTAAAAGCCCAGAGCGCGAGAGATGACGCCGTTGATCAAGAACTGCATCGAGCCCGTCGCATCGATGCACATGGCGATGTCGAGGGCGCGCCCGACGTGCTGACTGGTGGCGGTTGCGTCGACCGAAACGTCCATCGCGTCGATGCCGATCACGGGGCTGACATAGCCGCGGACATGGGCGGTGATGCGGACATGAATGCCGCCGCCCGAGAGCTCTGCGCTGACCACGGCGCCTTCCGCGGTTTTGGGCAATTCCAGTGTCAATGCGGTCTGCAGCGTCGTTCGTGCAATTGCGACACGATCCGCCACGTTAGGCAAGGGGCTGGCTGCGGCCGCCATGACGGCGCGATCGGCGATCGATTGCAGGGCCGTCTTGTAGTGAGACGCGTTACCATAGTCGATCGCCAGGCCGGCAAAGGCGGCGACAACCGCAAATCCCAAAGCGAAGACGACGGCGATCGAGCCATTGTGGTCGATCGCAAAGCTGGTCTGTGGGTTTGGCGCGCGCATGTTGGGGTGGAGGCTCAGCGTTTGATCCGTGCTGAGCAGACTGCTTGAAGACTGCTAAGGTTCGATTACAGTTAATTTTAAGATGACGAAGACCTCGATCAACTTTCGTTGCGCTCTTTCTGCCAGTAGCAAGACTTGGACTCCTAAGCTAAGTATAGTCCCGAATATTGCTGACGTAAGGCGCAACGGCGTAACCGGCGCGACGACACGCCGGCCTGACAGGAGGGGCGGGCGAGCGATAGTCTCGCTCACACGACCTGTTGACGGTTCATCGGGCTGGCAGGCCAGGACTTCAGGGACTCTCGATGTTTGACTGGACGATTGGCCTTCTCACGCTGCCGGCTCTCGAACGGCTGGCGGACCTTATTGCGCTCTTTGTCCGCTCGGGCGATCTGATCCTGCTTGAGGGGGACCTCGGCGCCGGCAAAACCACCTTTGCGCGCGCCTTCTTGCGGGCGCTCGCCAACGACCCGGCGCTGGAGGTTCCCAGCCCGACGTTCGCACTGATGCAAAGTTACGAGACGCCGCGCCTGGCCGTGCATCACTTCGATTTGTACCGCCTGAGCGGGCCCAACGAGGTGCGCGAAATTGGCTTCGACGAGGCGCAGGCGAGCGGCCTCGTGCTGGTGGAATGGCCAGACCGGGCGGGCGATCTGTTGGCGGCCGAGCGCTTGATCCTTCGGCTGGCGGACGGTCCGGCGTCGGACAACCGGCTGGTGTCGCTACATGGCGCCGGCGCCTGGGCCGAACGGCTGGCGCATATCGAGCGCGTCTTTGGATTTCTCGAAGCGACCGCTTGGCGCGCGGCGACCATTTCGCATCTGGCTGGCGATGCGTCGCGACGTTCCTACGCGCGGCTGCGCAGCGGCGACGCCACCGCACTGCTGATGGATTCGCCGCCGCTGCCGGCGCACCCGATCGTCAAGGACGGAAAACCCTATTGGGCCATTGCCCGCTCGGCGCCGGATGTGCGTTCGTTTGTGGCCGTCGGTGCGGCTTTGGCGGATTACGGATTGTCCGTTCCGGCCATTCTCGCCGCCGACGCGCCCAACGGCCTCCTGCTGGTCGAGGACCTTGGCGACCGCACCTTTGACGCCGCCCTGCGCGAAGGCTTGCCGATGCGCGATCTCTACCGGGCGGCAGCCGATGTGCTGGTGGCGCTGGCGCAGCATCCCGCGCCGGCATTTCTGCCGCCCTACGACCTTGACGCCCTGCTGATCGAATGCCGCCTGCTGCTGGATTGGTATTGGCCCCACGTCACGGGCCGCGCGCCTTCGCCCGCCCAGGTGTGCGAATTCGAAGAGCTCTGGACCGAGGCGCTGGCGCCAATCCTCGCTCAGCCGCCGGCCTGGGTGCTGCGCGATGTGCATTCGCCCAATCTCTTGTGGCTGCCCGAGCGCAGCGGTTTGCGGCGCGTGGGCCTGATCGATTTCCAGGACGCGCTGGCGGGCCATTCGGCCTATGACCTCGCCTCGCTGCTGTTCGACGCCCGGCTCGATGTGCCCGCTGCGGTGGAGGCTTCGCTTTACGCCCACTATCTCGCACAGCGGCGCGCGCGCGATCCCGCGTTCGACGAGCCCTCGTTCAGGCTCGCCTATGCAACGCTTGCGGCCCAGCGCAACACCAAGATCCTGGGTATTTTCGCGCGGCTGGCCAAGCGCGACGGCAAGCCGGGATACATCAAACACTTTCCACGCCTGCGGAGCTATCTATTGCGCGCGCTTGCGCATGAGGGGCTGGCGGACCTGCGCGATTGGTACCGGCACAACCTGCCGGGATGAAACCGCCACTGACAGCGAAAGTTGTGGAACTTCTTCCAAGCCCGCGCGTTCATCGTCGACAGCAACCGAGGAGTAAATTTCCGTGGGAAGCACAGCAGACAAAGTCAAGGGCGTTGCAGATCAGGTCGTTGGCAACGTGAAATCGGGAATCGGCAGCGTCACCGGCTCCGATAAGATGAAGATCGAAGGGGAAGCCCAGAAGATCAAGGGCAAGGCAGAGGTCGCCGTTGGCAACGCGAAAACCGCGATCAAAAAAACGGCGGATGACGTTGCCGACGCGGTCAAGAGCAAGCTCTGACAGTCATTTTCTACCAAAGTGAAGGTCCTGCGGCCTCAGCAAATGGGGCCGCAGTTTTTTTGCGACCGCACGCAGATTGGCTATTCGCCCTTCAGCGACTTGACGAACCGGCCAAGGGCGAATCCCGCTCGGCCAGCCAGGGCGAATCCCGGCTGGGTTCGAGACGGTTCTGGCGTTGGCGTCCTATCGGGGCCTGTCCGCCGGATTTCGACTACGGCCTCTTCCCAATCCCGGGCAGCGTGTTCGCCAACGTTGGCTAAAGGACGCTGACTGACTATTGATCCTATCGGCACGTCAGCAAGCGGCGCCGGTTTCGCACGCGGAACAATATCCAGCATCGGGCTGGCCGGCCGTTCGACAAAACGGATCTCGGTGGCCTCGGCAACGGCCGAGATCGGCGGCATCGGTACCGGTCGCTCACGCTTTAGCCGGATTGGCGGCGGCGCAGGGGCCTCGCGCGCGGCCGGCGCTCCGTTCGACTTCGGCTCGGCAATGCGATTTGCGGCGGCCACGGTTGCCGCGACGGCAGCGGCAACATTGGCCATGGCGCCATCCATCGAAGGCGACCGAGGCTGGACCGTTGGGGGCGACGCGAACGCTGCGGCCGCAAGTCTGGCGGCCACTTCTTCGGCAGCCCGCAACTTGGCGAGGCTCGCCATGACCGTCGCCTCCGCCACAGCAATCTCAATCATGTTGGACGCTACCTGCACCGGCTCGGGCGGGAGCGCGACCGGAGCTTCCAAATCCAACCTGCCAACTTCGGGCGGTTCGGCAATCGGCCGCTCGATTGTGGGCGCAGATTGCGCGAGTTCATTTTCCAACAACGGCGGACCGGCAATCTCAGACGCCGCGACTGGAGCCACTCCATCGAACATGGATGCGACAGCTTGCGAAGCCTCCGCATGAAGATCGTCCGTCTGCCACTGTGGCACTATTTCACTTGGTGCAATCGCTGCAAGCGGGGCGACTGACACAATTGGATTGACCGCCGGCTCGTGCTGCGGCTCTTGCTCGACAGGCTCGGCAGACATCGCCACAGCCTCGACGTTAGGTTCATCAAATGTGACATCTGTGGCTGCGGCTTGGGCAACAATGGGGAGCGCCAGCGCCGCAGGTTCCGCAGCTGCTTGTGCAAAGAGTGCGCCATCGAATTCAGCGTGAAGCGCACGCAGGAGCTGCAACACGCGATAGTCTTGCGACTTCGCCAATTCACCGTCCAGATGGGCGCGCAGTTCGTCGCTGGCGATAGCCTCGACTGGCTTGCCGCCGGCCTCGCGTTGCGCCAACTGCTGCAGGGCGCGGAATGGCTCCAATGCATGCAAGCGCCATTCGAGCTGTTCGCACAGGCCCGGCAAATCGCGCGCAAGATCGGCCAGCTCCGTGGCCATGCGACTCAACTCTCCCGGCCGTCCGTTTGGCCCGACAATCATGGCTTGCAGGCATAACCGTTAGCGTGCGGGCAGCGCGGCGTCTACAACGACACTGAAAGTCCGCAAGAATTTGGATCGATCGCGTATCTTGCGCCACACCGGGAAGTCCCGGAACCGCCTCATTTCACGTCCCGGCTCCAGTCGCGGCGGGTGCGTTTTCCGTCTTTGGCCGGTTCCTTGCGGTAGGGCACGCGGGCGCGGCGGTCGGTGTCGTAAAGCTCACCGCCGTAATTGCGGTTGTAGATGCGCGCGGCGTCGATGCGCGGCTCCCAATCCCACGGCGTGATGCGGCCGGTGACCAGCGCATCCTGCACCAGCAGGCGGGCGTGCTGCGAGGCGATCACGTCAGCGCGGATGGCGTCGCTGTCCCAGCGTTTGGCGGCTTCGGTGGTGAGAGCTTTCAGCGCTTTGGCGTGGGCAGGATCGGCCGCGAGGTTGGTCAGCTCGTGCGGATCCTTGGCGGTGTCGAACAGCTGCACCGGATCGTTCTTGGAGACGATCAGCTTCAGTGTGCCGCGCTTGATCATGAAGACCGGCTCGGTCGTGCCTTCGGCGAGGTACTCTCCGTACACCGTATCGGACCACGCGTTGGGCTTGTCGCCGCGCACCAGCGGCATCAGGCTCGCCCCTACCAGCGGGGCGGCGGGAGCTCGCGCGGCCTCCCCGGCAATATCGATGAAGGTCGGCATCAGATCGATCAGCGAGGCGTTCTGGCTGACACGCCTGGCCTTGGTCTCGCCGGGCATTTTCACGATCAGCGGCACCCGGATGGAGCGCTCGTTGAACACCATCTTGAACCACAACCCGCGCTCGCCCAGCATGTCGCCATGGTCGGCCGTGACCATGACGATGGTGTTGTCCATGAGCCCCGTGCGCTTCATCGGTTCCAGCACGTCCCCGATCAGCTGATCGGCGTAACTGATCATGGAATAGTAGCCGTGCCGGGCGGTGCGGATGTGCTGTTCCGTGACCTCGTACTCGCCGCGGTCGTACATGTCCCACATGCGGCGCGCGAAGGGGGCGCGCTCATTGTGCGACTGGTACGGAACGTCAGGCATATCGATATCGTCGTCGCGGTAACGGTCCCAGTAGGCGCGCGGCGCCATATAGGGATCGTGCGGGTGCATGAGCGACACGCACATCATGAAGGGCCGCTCGTCCGTGGAGCGCCCGGCATCCCACAGCCAGCGCGCGGATTTTTGCGCCACCTCCTCATCATAGTCGATTTCAAGGGTGCGGTCGTAGGGGCCGGCCTCGGTCACCGACAGCATAGTGTGGAACCACCAGTGCACGCGCTCCGGATCCTCCCAGGTCGGTGTCCAGCCGAAGTCGCCGGGATACATGTCGGTGGTGATGCGCTCCTCGAAACCATGCAACTGGTCCGCGCCGACAAAGTGCATTTTGCCGGCGAGACAGGTGCGGTAGCCGCCGAGGCGGAGATGATGCGCAAATGTCGGAATCGAGGATTTGAATTCGGTCGCGTTGTCGTAGCCGCCGATTTTATGATTGGCCTGTCCGGTCATGAAGGACATGCGCGAGGGGCCGCAGAGGGCGGAGTTGCAGTAGAAGTTCTCGAACACGGTCCCCTGATCGGCCAACGCAGAGATATGCGGCGTCTGCACCAGCTTGTGGCCGTAGTCGGGCAGCGACTGCGGGGCGAGTTGGTCCAGCATCAAGAGGAGAATGTTGGGGCGTTTGGATTTGGCGGGCATTGGCGGGCTCGTTGAATTTTGAAGAGATGATACTTGAAAGTCTCTTGGCCGGTGCAAGCCTGCCCTCATCCGGCCAAAAGGCCACCTTTTCCCGTAAGTACGGGAGAAGGAAAGGGCTGGTATATTTCCTTCTCCCGTACTTACGGGAGAAGGTGGCCCTTTGGGCCGGATGAGGGGGCGCTTGCTCGGTTCTCAGCGTTCTGGCGCTTTCCGGATAAAGTCGAGGATGCCATCCAGCACGCCGACTATGTTTCGATACACATCGCGATTGTCGACGCGATAAATCCGATAGCCCCGCGCCTCAAGATCCGAGGTCCGGGCTATATCGCGAGCAATTTCCTCGGGCGTCCCGTGCGTCGCTCCGTCAATCTCGACAATAACTTTGACTTCGCGGCACACGAAATCCGCGATCCACGGCCCAATCGGAGACTGTTGGATGAATTTGAGATCGTCGAGCCGGCGGTCGCGCAGGCGCGCCCAGAGAAGATCCTCCGCTCTCGTTGCATTGGCGCGCAGGGTGCGGGCGCGTTTGAGACTGGGGGCATTACCGGGGCGCATTGTCTATCCTAAGGCTTCGTCGGCGGACTATGCAGTGCCTTGTATTGTTGGTCGGAGCAAGCAGCCTCCCTCATCCGGCCAAAAGGCCACCTTCTCCCGTAAGTACGGGAGAAGGAAAGAGTTCAGGTCTATTTTCCTTCTCCCGTACTTACGGGAGAAGGTGGCCTCTGGCCGGATGAGGGACTCGGATCTTGCCGCGCTGGATGACTGCGTGCCTCACGGCGCCGGCGCATCCTCGACCTTAGGCGGTGGCAACGCCGCAACTACGCCCACCGTCCAGCCGATCAGCTCTTGCGCCGTCCGGCCGAAGGCGTCGTTCAATCCAGCAGCGGCGGCCTTCGCGTCGCCGGACACCAGCGGCGTCTTGGCCTTGAAAATGCGCCCCGCCAGCACGCGGCCCTTGGCGTTGATGAGCTTGGCGCTCAGCTCCAGTTCCGCCGCTGGACCGCCGTCGGTTGCGATCCCGAACGAGCGGATATCGCTCTGCAACAGATAATCCGAGGACGACCCATCGCCGCGCACCACCGAACCGACCAGGCCTGCGTTCTCGAACGACTGCACCAGCCGGGCCTGCATCAGCTTGGGCAGCGCGTCAGCCCAACTGGCGGACGCAGCGTCCGCGCCCGCCGCCGGATCGAGCAACAGTTTGTCGGAATCGAGGCTGCCGAGCGCGCTGGGTTCGCTGACGGCAATCTGCCCGGCCGGAACCTTAGCGATCAGGCTGAGCGTCTTGGGCGGCGTCAGGTCCACCACCAGCCCACCGCTCTTCTTGCCGGCCCCGCCCGACATGCGCTCCATGCCGGCCAGAATGCCGTCGACGCGGTCCGAGTTGCGGGCCAACGCTGTCGTGAAACTGTTCAGATTGGCGATGGTGCTCTTCAGCGGATCGGCGTTGTCCGTCAGCATGCCATCCAATTTCGTCAACGCCGCCCGGACCGACTGTGTCATCGACAGCGAGGCGTCCGCATCGGCTTGGAGGAAGGGCAGATCGCCAGGTCGGTTGGGCTGCAAGGGAGCTGCCTTCGGGTCGCCTCCGGCCATGGCGACGGTGGCGGCGCCGGTCAGGCCCTGAAAGTCCAGCGCGACTTTGGTGTCGGACCGCACCGGCGTGCCGGCCTCAACGCCGATGCCCACCTGCACCTGATGCGGATCGGCGCTGTACAGCGTCACATAGACGACCTCACCCAAGCGCACGCCATTGAAGGTGACTGGCGATCCGGTGGTGAGGCCTGCGACTGAGCCCTTGAAGAAGATGTTGTAATAGTCGCGCCGCCCGATCCCGCCGGAATTGCTGAGCCAGTACACGAACAAAAACCCGGCCGCGATGACGCCGAGCGTGAACAGCCCGATGGTGAGATAGCGTGCGCGAATTTCCATGGCGGTCCTCAATCCCGTTCAAAAACATCGACGCTAACGCTGTTCTCTCCTCTCACCCCCCCTTTGCTTAGGACACCCGCCAAAACAAATGAATCGTTTCGCACGCTGGTCATATGGTGATGTGACTCGGGGTTGCGGGATTTCGAGGCTGGTCTGACAGCAGTATGCCGGTCGGCATAATCGACATGCAAGCGATTCGCCAACTCTGGAACGATGTAGGCTCGAAGCTCGATGAGCGTCGGCGCCGATTGTTCGCCGCCGGCGAAGTTCGGGCGGCAGGGCGCGGTGGCCTGGCTGGCCTGGATCCCGGATCAGCGTCCAGGACCGCCCGCCTCGGCGGCTGGAACTGCACTTACAAACCACCCGGCCCTAAAACCATGGCGCGCGGCCTCGACCGCCTGTTCGCCCGCATCCAATACCAACCTGCATGGATCTTGACCCATTGTCTTGCGAGAGATCAGACGCCCGCAGAGTAGGGGCGCACAGCAGTGCGCCCGGCGCGCCACATCCGACGGACCAACTATGTCGCACGCCGGGCGCGCTGCTGCGCGCCCCTACCAATCACCGATGAGTCAACATCAACGGAGTTTGGTATAAGGGTTTACGATTGCTCAGGAAACGCAACAAGTGTGAATCCGGTAGCTGAAGAAGGGGGAGAGGAGGAAAAAACCTCACCCCGGCGAGGTCTTGCCCTGCAGCTGCTTCTGCAATTCGCCGCAGGGGTCGGGGCGTTCCGTGCGCGCCGTATACCAGACGAAGTCCGCCGCCGGTTTGCCGCTGGCGTCGTGCGGCACGCCGTCGTCCGGATTGTCGTCGCCGGTGATGACCTCGCTGAACACGATGGTCACGACCTTCAGGCCGGAGGCGCGTGTGCGCAGATACAGCGGCACGCCGCGGTCCGAGCGCACATGGCCGGCGCCTGCGATCAGCACCACGCCGTTGCCGCTGGATTTGTCGACCGCCTTCAGGATGTTGTCGGCCAGCGCGGCGTCGCGAAAGCGCTGCACCTGCACCATGCCCGCGACATCGGCGTCGGGCAGCTGATTGCAGTGGGACGCTTTCAACTCATCGGTGAGCGACGCAGCCAGGGCGGCGGGCAGTTGCGAGCCGACGCCGAGCCGCACGCGCTCGCTGTAGGCCAGCGCGCCCATGCCCTGCTGGCTGACCTGACGGACCTGATCCTTGGGCGCATCGCCGGGCAGGATGGTGAGGTTGTTGCCCAAAGCGGCGTCGACAATCGGCCGGTAGATGCTGAAGGACGGCCAGCCGCTGTTGTCCCAGTCGAGCTTCGTGCCGATCGCATCGGTCGTGACATTGCTGGCGAGTTGCACATTGGCGAGGTCGTCGGCTTTGTCGGTACCGATCATTTCCATCACGACGGCGGGATGCTTGCCCTTGGCCGCGAGCTGACGCAGCAGCCAGGCTTGCAGTTTGTGATGGTCGGGATTGTCGTGGGTTTCGCCCACCAGCACCACGTCGGCCTCGGCGGCGGCGCGCATGGCTTCGGCCGGTTGCACCCATTCCTGCGCGGCCGGCGACCAGACGCGGCCGACCAGCGGATGCTCCTTGCCGAGTTTTGACACCCAGGCGCTGAGCGGGGCGAGGGCGGTGGTGATGAGCGTGCCCGGCTTGACGATGGAACCACCGTCCTCGCCCGTGATCGACCCGGTACGGTTCAAGGGCAGCTGGATTTGCGGCAACGAGCCGGGCGGCAGCTGCGTCTCGGCATATTGGAAGGAGTTGAGCAGCCCCAGGAACAACGCTGTCAGGACGATGGCGACCATGTTGGCTACGCTGTCGTCGATCATGATGGGTACTCCTTACACCAGTCCTGTTAAGCCAGTCCGGCACGAAATTTGGCCCGCTACGCCGCCTTACGCTCATCGAGCGTGGGAAGCCCGCGTTTGGCGCGCATATGGTTTACGAAGCGGCGGAACAGATAGTGGCTGTCCTCGGGGCCGGGCGAAGCCTCGGGGTGGTACTGCACCGAAAACACCGGCTTGTCCGCCAGCTTCAGCCCGCAGTTGGAGCCGTCAAAGAGCGAGACATGGGTTTCCTGCACGGTTTTGGGAAGAGACGCGCTGTTCACGGCAAAACCATGATTCATCGAGGTTATTTCGACTTTTTTCGTCGTGTGGTCTTTGACGGGATGATTGGCGCCGTGATGGCCCAACTTCATTTTCGCCGTCGTGCCGCCGAGCGCCAGGCCCAGCATTTGATGGCCAAGGCAGATGCCGAACACCGGCAGGCCCGAAGCCACCAGCGCTTTGATGATCGGAACCGCGTATTTTCCCGTGGCGGCCGGATCGCCAGGGCCGTTCGAGAGGAAGATGCCGTCCGGTTTGCGCGCCAGAATGTCAGCGGCAGATTCGGTGGCGGGGACGACCGTCACGCGGCAGCCGGCGCTGGCCAAGCATCTGAGAATGTTCAGCTTTACCCCGTAGTCAATGGCGACGACATGAAAATCGGGGGCGGATTGGCAGGCGTAGCTCTTCTGGTCCCAGGCCCAGGCCTTTTCGTCCCAGGCGTAGCTCTGCCCGCAGGTGACCTCCTTGGCGAGGTCGAGGCCTTCCAGGCCGGGCCATTTGGCGGCTTCCGCCTTCAGCTTTGCGAGGTCAAATTTGCCGGCCGGATCATGAGCGATGACCGCGTTCGGCATGCCTTTTTCGCGGATCAGGGCAGCGAGAGCCCGCGTATCGACGCCCGACATGCCGATGATGCCGCGCTTGGCCAGCCAGACGGAAAAATCGCCTTTGGAGCGGTAGTTCGCGGGCGCGGTGACGGCAGCGCGGAGAACGCAGCCGCGCACGGCCGAGGCCTGGGCAAGGCTGGACGCCTCGCTGTCCTCCAGGTTGGCGCCGACGTTGCCGATGTGCGGGAAGGTGAAGGTGACGATCTGGCCGCTATAGGAGGGATCGGTGAGGATCTCCTGGTAGCCGGTCATGGCGGTGTTGAAGCACACTTCGGCGACAGCCGAGCCGGTGGCGCCGAGGCCGACGCCCTCGATGACGGCACCGTCCGCCAGAACCAATAGAGCGGTGGCGCGTTGCTGCGGCCAAGGGTCGGCGGATTTGGTCATGGGAGAGCCTGTTTCGTCAATTTCAGCGGGACGTTATGCGCTGGACCGGAGACGGTCAACAGCGCCCCCCCAAAAACGAAACAGGCGCTGTAGGGGTCTACAGCGCCGAGCAAGGATTACCGATTTTTGCTGTTCGATCCGAGCCTCAGTGGCGTGTCGCCTCGATCTCGGCAATCTCGTCCTTCAACTTCAGCTTTTTGCGTTTCAGCTCTGCCAATCTCAGATCACTACTGCCGAGATGCTCTTGCTCTTCGGCAATCAAGCGCTCAAGCGCCTGGTGCTTTGCTGCGAGATCGTCAAGCTGAGCGGGCTGCGCCATGCTGTCCTCCGTGAGAGTTTTGGAGATCGATGTATGCAACGAGGAAAATGTGACACGCATTTTTGTCCGTGTCCATAGGCCGCGGAGCGTTCATCAACGGCCCCGACCCCGGCAGCTGTTGACGCGCGCCGTCCACAAGGCGCGAGTCCGGCGTTTGCGCGCGATCGCGGGCAGGCATTTGGCATGGCTGGGTTGCAGGATCGGATCGCCTGATGCATCGCGATGTCACACTTGTATGGTTTTGCGGCTAAGGCATTGGCCGCTTGCGCCAATCAGGTTATGCTTCGCGGCGATTTGGGTATTTCGCTGAGGAGCTGGGCAGATGGAGTCGGTCGGTCGCAACAGCCTGAGCGCAGTCGCGCGGGCAAGCGCAGTGGCAGTCGGATTGGTCCTGTTGACGCCGGCGATGGCGGCAGACAGCGCGCTTTCGGGACTGTCCGGCAGCTGGGGCGGCAGCGGCGTCATCAAATATTCCGACGGCTCGTCCGAGCGCATGCGCTGCAACGCGCGTTATTCGGGCGACGACGCCATGTCGATGTCGATCAACTGTTCCTCCAGCGCGCGCAGCGTGAACATCAGCGGCAGTCTGCGCGCGAACGGCGCACGGGTCAGCGGCAGCTGGTCGGAGTCCAACCTCGGCGTGTCGGGCAGCGCCACGGGCAAGGCCAGCCCTGGCCATCTATCGCTCGGACTTGGCGGCGGCGTCTCCGGCTCGATGTTGGTGAACTACGCCGCCGGCCACCAGGATGTCGGCATCACTGTCCAGGGCGCGCCGTTGCAGAGCGTGAGCATGAGCCTCAGCAAACGTTGAGCGAACTTTAAGAGGCAGTTTTCTTGCAGCGCTCGCCGCCAAAGCTGGAACGCGCCGCGAGCGGGCGGGTTGGCGGTCACGTCCGACTGCTGGCTACAGGCAGCTGGACCAACGGTTTCGCGCGCGACGCCGAAGCCATGGTCACGCAGGTGGGCCTCATGCTCGGCGGCGCCCTGCAGGGCTCGATTGACGTCGCCGGCGTTGCGGGACTGGACACGTTCGGCGCGTGGTTGCTGGAGCGGGCGGTGCGCGATCAGGCCCGGCAGGGCGTGCAGGTGCGGCTGGAAGGGCTGCAGCCCAGCCAGCAGAAACTCATGCAGCAGATCGGCCGCACCGGCGATGGAGCTTCAACCCCCGCTGTCGAACCCTGGGGCGTGTCTACCGCCATCGAACAGATCGGCCGCGCCGTCGCCGGCATCGGCCGTGATCTGATCGATTTTTCCAACATGCTGGGCGCCATTGCGCTGGCGCTGGCCCGCGTCATCGTCAGCCCACGCCGTTTCCGACTCACGTCTGCGGTGCACCAATTGGACCGCGTCGGCTGGCAGGCCGTGCCGATCATTGCGCTCATCACGCTGCTCATCGGCGGCATCATTGCGCAACAGGGCTTCTTCCACTTCCGCCGCTTTGGCGCCGAGATTTATGCCGTCGACATGATGGGCATCCTGGTGCTGCGCGAGATCGGCGTGCTGATCGTCGCGATCATGGTCGCGGGGCGCTCGGGAAGTTCGTATACGGCTGAACTGGGTTCGATGAAGATGCGCGAGGAGATCGACGCGCTCTCCACCATGGGCCGCGATCCGATCGAGGTGCTGGTGTTGCCGCGCGTAACGGCGCTGGTGCTGGCGCTGCCGATGCTGACGTTTCTGGGCATGATGGCCGCGCTGCTCGGCGGCGGCCTGATGGCCACCACCTACGGCGGCATGAGCCTGCAGGCGTTCATCTATCGCATCCAGGATTCCATCACGACCACGCATTTCCAGGTCGGCATCATCAAGGCGCCGTTCATGGCGCTTGCGATTGGCGTCATCGCGGCCATGGAGGGGCTGAAGGTTGGCGGCAGCGCGGAATCGCTGGGCTTGCGCACCACGGCGTCGGTGGTGAAGTCGATCTTCCTGGTCATCGTGCTCGACGGCCTGTTCGCCATGTTTTTCGCCTCGATCGGGATGTGACGGCCATGGCAATCGGCGCGCCGATCATCAGCATCCGGGATTTGACCGTCGGCTTTGGTGGCCGCCCGGTGCTGACCGGGCTCGACCTCGACGTCATGCCCGGCGAGATCCTGGGCGTGGTCGGCGGCTCGGGCGCCGGAAAATCCGTCCTGTTGCGGACCATCATCGGCCTCATTGCTCCCAAGTCCGGCCACATCCAGGTGCTCGGCGTCGACCTCGCGCGCGCGCCGGCTGCCGCCCGCCGCGCCATCGAGCGGCGCTGGGGCATCCTGTTCCAGCACGGCGCGCTGTTCTCGGCGCTGACGGCGCTGCAGAACGTACAATTCCCGATGCGCGAGTTCCTGGACCTCTCCGATCGTATGCTGATGGAAATGGCGGTCGCCAAGCTGGAGATGGTCGGGCTGAAGGCCGACGACGGCGCCAAGCTGCCATCCGAACTGTCCGGCGGCATGACCAAACGCGTCGCGCTCGCCCGCGCCCAGGCGCTCGATCCCGACATCGTCTTTCTGGACGAACCGACCTCCGGCCTCGATCCCATCTCGGCCGGCGCGTTCGACGAACTGATCCGTACACTGCAGCAGACGCTGGGCCTGACGGTCTATATGGTGACCCACGACCAGGACAGCCTCGCGGCGGTGTGCGACCGCATCGCCGCGCTGGCCGACGGCAAGGTGGTGGCGCAAGGCTCGCTGGCGGCGCTGCGGGCCAGCGACCATCCGTGGGTGCGGGCCTACATGCAGGGGCGGCGGGGGCGTCATCCTCTTCCCCAAAAATGAGGGAGAGGAGAAGATCGCGCCGCGTGGCGTCAGGCACTTATTGCGCTGGCACCGAAGCGAATTGCTTGGCATTCTGGCGCAGGCGCAATAAGTGCCCCACACCGAGCAACGCGTGCCACGAGGTTCCCATGAAAATTGCCATTGGCGGCGACAGCGCCGGCCAGCCGCTCATCGAGGTCATCGGCAAGCATCTCGCGACCAAGCCGGGCATCGAAGTTACCGATCTGTCTCCGGGCAAGGACAATTCCAAGGAATTCTACGCCAACACCGCCGAGCGCGTGGCCATGGCGGTGGCGGCGGGCACGTATGATCGCGGCATCCTGGCTTGCGGCACCGGCATCGGCGTCGCCATCTCGGCCAACAAGGTGCCGGGCATCCGCGCCGCGCAAACACACGACACCTATTCGGCCGAGCGCGCCGCCAAGAGCAACAACGCCCACATTATCACCATGGGCGCGCGGGTGATCGGGCCGGAACTGGCCAAGAGCATTGTCGACGCCTGGCTGGCCAGCGAGTTCGACCCCAGGGGCTCGTCGGTCGGCAATGTCGACGCCATTTCCGCCCTGGAGGCGCGGCAATCCAAGAGCGCGAAATGACGTACACCCTCTCGGTCAACACAAATCCGTTCGTGAACCGTTTTGCGGAGCCGGGCGACCTGATCCGCACCATCGCGGGCGACTGCGGGCTCGGCCATATCCAGATGGTGCACGAATTCATCACGCCGCTGTGGCCCGCGCCGGTGCTCAGCCGGCTGACGAAATCGGCGGCCAAGGCCTGTGCCGATACCGGCGCAAAAGTCACGAGCATGATGACGGGGCCGTATGGTCGGCTCAATCACTTCGGCCATCCCGATGCGGAC
This sequence comes from Hyphomicrobiaceae bacterium, assembly GCA_031393505.1. Lineage (GTDB taxonomy): Bacteria > Pseudomonadota > Alphaproteobacteria > Rhizobiales > Hyphomicrobiaceae > JANYHF01. Next base: position 71,440 of record JANMVX010000175.1, read on the forward strand.
GTGCGCGCCTATCACGTCAGCTGGTTCAAGAGCATGGCGGACATCGCGGCCGACATCGGATGCCCGGCCATCGGCACTCAGTTCGCGATCATGACGTATGACGATTATGACGACGCGCGACGGCGAGAGGCTTTGCAGTTGGTGGCGCTGGAGTGCTGGCGCGAGGTTGCGGTGCATGCAGAGCGTCGCGGACTGACCTGGCTGTTCTGGGAACCCATGTCGGTCGGCCGCGAATACGGCCACACCATCGCGGCGACCAAGGAGCTGCAACGCTGGATCGACGCCGCGCAGCTGCCGATCCCGCTCAAGCCCATGGTGGACATCGACCACGGCGACGTGACCTCGCCCGATCCCGCCGACGTCGATCCCTATGCGTGGGCGGAGCAGTTCGCCTTGGCCTCGCCCATCATTCACATAAAACAGTCGACCATGAACAAGGGCGGGCATTGGCCGTTCACAGCGCAGTTCAACAAGGACGGGCGCATCACGCCGGAAAAACTGCTGGCGGCGGTGCGCAAGGGCGGGGGGAGCGACAACGAACTCTGCCTGGAACTTGCGTTCCGCGAGCGCGAGCCGGCGGATCGCTCCGTGGTCGCAGCAATAGCGGAATCGGTTGCGTTCTGGGCACCGTATACGGATACGGGTCTGGGAGCGTAACTTGTTTTGGCGCCGCACCATCCGCGTAGGGGTGACCCGTGGGTCGCCCTCGTGCACCGTGCACGTGGTTAGAGGGCGACCCACGGGTCGCCCCTACGCCATTCTCGCCATGCCAAGTCTGAAACAATGGAGTCGTGAATGACCCGCCACCTCTGGATCGGCACCAGCTGGAAGATGAACAAGACGCGCGCCGAGGCAAGGGCCTTTGCGTCGGCGCTGTCGTCCGCCCCCATCATCAACGACGTCCGCTTACAGCCTTTCGTCATTCCTCCGTTCACGTCTCTCGCCGAGGTCGCGGACCTTCTCGCCAAAACCCGCATCCGCGTCGGCGCGCAGAACATGCACTGGGCCGACGCCGGCGCCTGGACCGGGGAGATCTCCCCCCTGATGATCAAGGACGCCGGCGCGACGCTGGTCGAACTCGGGCACAGCGAGCGGCGCACGCATTTCGGCGAGACCAACGCGACGGTGTCGCTGAAAGTCGCCGCCGCCTTGCGGCACGGATTGACCCCGCTCATCTGCATCGGTGACACGCGCGAAGAATTCGACGCCAAGCAAACGGCCGAGGTGCTGGCGCGCCAGGTTGCCGCCGCGCTGGCCAAGATCGCCCAGGAACAGCGTACAGAGACGATCCTGTTCGCCTACGAACCCGTCTGGTCCATCGGCGAGGGCGGCACGCCGGCGGAACCGGGCTTCGTCAACGCGCAGCACGTGCTGATCAAGGCGCTGACGGAGCGCATCATGGGCCGGCCGCTGCCCGTGCTCTACGGCGGCAGCGTCAACCCCGGCAATGCGCGAGAACTTGCCGCGCAATCCAACGTCGACGGATTGTTCATCGGCCGCTCGGCCTGGGCGGCGGAGGGGTATGTCGGGATTTTGGAACAGGTGGCGGGAGCGATGACGTAGGGCGGGTAGGGCGCAATAGGCGCTTTTTCTTCGCGCCGTATTGATTGCGCCACAGGGGGTCAACACGGGCGCAGGCGGTTGCATTGACCCCCGGCGGCGCAATACGGCGAAGAGGCCTATTGCGCCCGACGGCCCTACGCCGCCAATTTCCCCATCACATAGGTCGGCCAGGCCTGGTATTCTTCATAGAGATTTTCCAATCCCGCCCCATCCACTTCGGCCAGAATGCCGCCGCGGATCAACAGCGATGACAGCCCGAGACGGGTGGCCCCGGCGATATCGTGCTCGACGCTGTCGCCGATGGCGAGGACGCGCGACGCCGGCACGGCGGGCGCGAGGTTCAGCGCGTAACGGTAAATGTCCGCATACGGCTTTCCGAGGTAGCGCACCGTGCCGCCAAGGTCCTCGTAGATATCCGCCAGGGCGCCCGGCGCCGGTTGCAGTCCCTTCGACGACAGCATCCAGGTGTCAGGATTGGAACACAGGGCCGGAATGCCCGCTTGCGCGGCCGGAGCAAACAGCCGCCGGTAGTGCGCCAGGCTGACGCGCGGGGCATCGCAGCCAAGGATCAGCAGCCCGCTCGCTTTGGTCGGTTCGTCCGTGAACGTTAAATCGAGCCCGCCCAGACCATAGTCGTCGCCCCGCCGCCCGACCAGAAACAGCTTGGCGCCGGGAACGAACGGCGGGCCGAACAGTCCCTCGTCGATGGCGTGCCAGCCGACCTCGCCGGAACTCGCCACGGCGCTGAAACTGTCACGCGGCAGCCCCATCTGCACCAGCCGCTCTTCGTTCTGCGCCGCCCGTTTGCCTGAGTTGGTGAGAATGACGGCGGTCTTGCCCGCCGCCTTGATCGCCTGCAGGGCTCCGATGGCGCCGGGATAGAGCGTGCGCCCATCATGCAGCACGCCGAACTGGTCGACCAGGAACACATCATGCGCGGCGATGACTTCGGCAAGTCCATCGAGGGGGAGCGGCTCTTTTTTCATTGTGCCGCCTCCAGGGCCTTCAGCGCCAGCCGCGCCACGCCCGCTGCCGCCGCTTCGCTGCGGGCATGCAGGAACGGTACGGCGAGTTTGCGCCGCCGTATCTCCGCCCACGCCTTATTCGCCGCGCCGCCGCCAACCGTCCGTAGGCTGCGCAAAGGCGGTGCGCCGATCTCCGCTAGCCGCCGGTAGCCGAGCGCCTCCACGTCGGCGATGCCTTCCAGCAGGCCTTGGAGGAATTGCACGTCGTCGGCCGGTCGGGGTGTCACGCGGCTCACCTTGGCAGGGTCGTTGATGGGAAACCGTTCGCCCTTGCCCGGCAGCGGATAATAGTCGAGCCCCGTCCCGTGACCGGCGTTGAGGTGAGGCTCCAATGTTTTCATTTGCTCCGCCGTGAAATTTTGCAGCAGCGCCGCCCCGCCCGTATTGGACGCGCCGCCCGCCAGCCACATATCGCCGATGCGATGCGAATAGATACCATAGTCCGGCGCAAACAGCGGCCGAGCGGACAAGAGTTTCAAGACCAGCGTCGAGCCGAGCGAAGTCACTCCGTCGCCCGGCTGGTCCGCGCCGGTGGCTAGGAAAGCCGCGCAGCCATCGGTGGTGCCGGCGACCATCAGCGCATCCGTTGGAACGCCGAGCGCTCCGGCCAACTCGCTGTTGCATCGCCCCGTCACCACCCCGGCGGCAACCACGTCCGGCAGCAACGCCACATGCATACCGGTCGCCGCGATCCAGTTCGGCCATCGTCGGGCAACCGGATCGTAGCCGGTCTTCAGGGCGTTGTTTTCGTCGGACACATCGAACCGGCCGGAAAGACACCCCGCGACCCAATCGGCCTGGTGCAGGATACGATGGGGACGGAGCGACAGCAGCTTGATCGCTCGCCCGAGCGCGGAACTCGCACCATGCGCCGCGCTGGCCGGGGGAGCGTGCGCCGCGATCACAGCGACCGATTCGGCACGACACGGATCGTTATACATGCGGGCCGGTCCGAGCGCCGCGCCGTTCCGGTCGATGGCCAAAACGGTGCCCGACGTGCCGTCCACCGCCACGGCGCCGACGCGCGCGAGCACGCCGCTGCCGCGAATAGCCGCGAAGCCGAAGGTCAAGGCCTCGATCCAGACGTTTGGCTCTTGCGTGATGGCGCCGCCCGAGCGGACCGGCGCGGCCATCGCGGCGGCGGCTTCGGCAACCACATCCCCCGCACCATTCAGCGCAACCACCCGCACGCCGGAGGTGCCGATGTCGATACCGAGCGCAAGTTTGTCCGTGGTCATCCTGTCGCCCGCTTGGCCAGCACCTGGCGATACTTCTCGGCATCCCAGTTCAGCAGCGCCATTTCATCCGTAGGCTTCAGATAGCGCAACGCTTCGCCGGGCCGGAGCCGCGCCGTGACGTCGGCGAGGCAGCGCGCCAGGGCATGCGCCGCCGGCAACACCGCTTGCGGCAACAACGCCCCTGCCCCCGGTACCAGCAGCAGGGGCGCAATCGGCCGCGGCTCGCGCACCAGGGCGTCGGCCACGCGTTCGCCCTCGCGCAGCACCACCACCGACGGTCCCAGGAATATGACGTGGTCGGGATACAGCGAGCCCGTGGCCGCGACCTTCAACCGGAACGGATCGGTGGCGATGCCGTGCACCTGCGCATCGCGGACGGGCAGATAGCTGCTACCGTTCGCGGCCTCTTCAAGTTTCGCCCAATTTGCCGGCTTGGCCTCGGCCACGGGACGGCGCAACCGGCGTCCGACTTCGGCCAGCAGCTTGGCCGCCCCCTCCACCGTCCCGGCCGCCACCACCAGGCCGTGATTGCCCAGGACGACCACGGACGGTATCGGCGACAGCCGCGCCTTCAGCTGCAAGCTGAGCGGCAGCCCCGGCCGGCCGTACGGCACCCACACCCAGTCCAGGCCTTTCAGCCGCGTACGGAGTTCCACCTCGCCATCCTCGCGGCAGGCCCAGGCGAGCGTCTCCACGCAATGCACATGCACCACCACGCGCTGCGGCAGCACGGCGTGAAAGGTCGTCTCGATCGACGGGCGCAAACCCTTCGGATTCGCCTCCGTCGCCACAAACGCCGCCGAGGTCTCGCAGGCCGGATCGCCGCGCTCCAGTCCCGTCAGCAGCGGGGCCAGGCGCACGGGAACGAATATGTCCTTGAGCAGACTATCGGTCAACTCCGTGCCCGACGCCTTCACCCATAAGACGCCGTCGGCCTTGATCGACGTGTTGCCGCCGGCCGCCTGCACCAGCAGCGGATCCTGCCCGCACTTGGCGGAATAGTGCAGGAACTCCATCGCTCCGGGGACGTCTCGAATTGATTTGTGCGTGGTCATGGGACGCCCTTGAGGTGTGTTAGCACGGATGGCGTGGGGGTTCGCCGGCAATGTAGCGGCGCACGTCCTCGGCGGCCATTTCGGCGGCTACCGTCACGGTACGGACGGACGCTCCGGCGATATGGGGGGTTAGCGTCACATTCGGGAGTGACAGCAATGGCCAATCGGCGGGAGGCGGCTCGATGGCGAAAGTTTCCAGCATGGCGCCGCGCAGGTGGCCGGAGACCAGCGCGTCGTAGAGCGCGTCATAATCCACCAGCGGCCCGCGCGCGGTGTTGACGAAGGTTGCGCCCTGCCTCATGCGCGCGAACTGCGCCGCGCCGATCATGCCGGTGGTCTCCGCCGTGACGCGCGCGTGCAGCGTGACGATATCGGATTGCGCCAAAACGGCATCGAGATCGACGTGGACGACGCCATCGGCGCGGTCCTGCGCGGAGAGCTGCACATAGGGATCGCAGACCAGGATCTTGCAGCCGAAGGCTTTCAGCAACTTGACAAGACGTGTGCCGATATTCCCATAGCCGACGATGCCGACAGTCATTTCGGACAGTTCGCGCCCCGTCAGATCGGCGCGGTACAGATCGCCACGCCAGTCGCCCTGTTTCATCGCATCGTGCCCCGCCCGGATCATGCGGGTTTCGGCCAGGATGGCGCCCACGGTGAATTCGGCGACCGCGCTGGCGTTGCGGGCTGGTGTGTTGACCACGCGCACCCCGCGCTCACGTGCGGCCTTCATATCGATGTTGACGGGGCCGCCGCGCGACACCGCGACCAGCTTCAGCTTGGGCAGCTGCGCAAACATCGCCGCCGAGAGCGGAGCCAATTGCGTGACGAAAATCTCGGCGTCGCCAATGAACTCGACCACCTCATCCGGCTTGCCGAAATACTCTTTCAATCCGTCCAGGCCCTTTTTGGCGTAGCCGTGCTCCATCGGCTCATTGGGCCAGGGCTGCTCCAGTGTACGGATGGTATGGGACGGACCGCAAGCCTCGACGATCTTCTCAGCGAACACCGACGGCAACATGAAGCGGTCGCCGATGATGGCGATGTGTTTGCTCATGACGGGACGGACCTTCCGCGTGCAAGTTGCCGCCACACCGGAGCCAGCGCCTCGCGCGATGCGACGTAGGCTGGGAATGTGGCGTCGTAGATGGCCATAAGCTCAGTATCCGGCGCTTCCAGGGGGCCGAGATTGGGCCGGACCCATTCGGCCACGCAGTCGGCCATGCTCTGGTAGTGCCCCGCCCCGACCAGCGCGATCATGGCGGCTCCGGCGGCGCCGGCCTCGGCGCGCGAGGAGGTGCGGACGCTTGCGCCCAGGGTCGCGGCCATGATCTTGCGCAGTGACTGGTTGCGGGCAGCACCGCCGCTGAGCCGGATTTCGGATGGAGGCCCGCCCATGGCCGCGTAGCAATCGCGCGCCGCAAAAGCCAGCCCCTCGAACACCGCACGCATCATGTCGGCGTCGGTGTGGCGCGAGCTGAGGCCGATAAAACTGGCGCGCGCCGAGGGATCGACGAATGGGCCGCGCTCGCCCGCCTCCGAGATGTACGGATGATAGAGCAGTTGTGCCGGTTCAGCGCTGGCGACCCGCTCCTCCAACCCGGCCAGGAAGTCCTTGCGTTCTCGTTCGATGCCGGCGCTGGCGAGAACACAGATCGCCTGATCCAGCAGCCAGTCGATATTGAGCGTGGACGCCATATTGCTCTGCATCTGGGCGTATTGGCCGGGCACCGGGAACGCCATGGTGTAGCCGGTGCTCTGCGCGTTCAGCGTCACGGCCTCCGCGCCGCCGGCAAAGCGCATGTGCATGCCGGTGGAGCCGATGATGGTGCAGCCGCCGTGGCCGGGCGGATCGTAGAGGCCACCGCCAAGCGCCGTACACACCACATCCACGAAGCCGAGTGCGACGGGCGTGCCGGCGAGCAGGCCGGTCTTTGACGCGGCGGCGGCAGACAGAGCATGTTGCTCCGTAGTCGCATCGACGATGGGGGCGATGAGCGAGCGGTACTTCGCGAAGCCTAGGTTTTCGATGGCTTCCTCGCTGTAGGCGCGTTTGCGGTAGTCGCCGAAAGTGAAAAGCGCCTCTGAAGGATCGGTGGCGCGCGCACCCGTCAGCTTGAAATAGAGCCAGTCCTTGCAATGGAACGCTGTTGCCGCGCGCGCCAGCACCTCGGGCGCGTGCTGTTGCATCCAGGCGAGATGTGGCCCCTGCTGGCAAGCGTTCAGGCCACAACCGGTCAATTCGAAATGGCGGCGCCCAACCGGCAAGGCCCGGTAGTCCTCGACCCATGCGGCAGCGCGCGCATCCAGCCACAACCACCCGGGCGCCACGGGCTCACCGGCCTTGTCGATCAGCCAGGTGCCGTCGCCCTGACCGGTGACAGCGAGCATAGCGGTACGCGCCGCCAGCTCCGGCACCCGCTCGCCGAGGCCGCGCAGACAGGCCGCACAGTCCGCCCACGTCCGGTTCATGTCCTGCTCGACGCCGCCGTTAGTCAACGTCTCGTAGTGATTGGGAATCGCGAAGGCGTCGAGTTGCTTGCCGGCGAGCGTGAACGCCACGGCCTTGAGGACCGACGTACCCGCATCAATCCCGATGATGACGTCGCGAGTCATGCCGCCTCCCATCCATGGGCCTGCCCTCAAACAGATACCGGGCGTGTGCGGAAGGAGGACCACACACGCCCGCTTGATCGTGGAGGCCGCAAGGGCACAGGGAGACATGCCGATGCGGCTCCACGACTTTAGACCTTAGCCGAGCCCGGTTTCCGTGACCTTGGCACCGGTCGTGGCGGCTTTGACTTTGTCGAACATGCACGTCCCGCCTCTCTTGACGTTCCAGTTTTGGCGGTCAGGTGTAAACTTTGCTCATGTCGCGGCTGCTTTTCGCGGCTCTTTTGGTCTCCTTGGCCCTTGGCCTTGGAGTTAACTTGGAGAGATCGAGCGCCGTGCGTTCGTCGGTAATCAGCCCACTGATGAGGCCGCTTCTCAGCACCGCATCGATGGCTGGCGCCTTGCCGTGACCGCCCGCGATGGCGATGGTGGTGCGCGACTTGCCGTCGGTGAAGTCATAGGACAGCGTGCGCGCCGTCAGATCGGACTCGATCGGCCTGCCGTCACTGCCGAAAAACACGCCGAGCGCCTCGCCCACCGCGCCAAGCGCCTTGACCTTGGCGAACTCGGAAAATTCGATCATGCCCGAGGACACCAGGGAGGCGTTGCGGTCGATGGTGCCGATGCCGAGCAACAAGAGGCTCGCCTCGTGCGATAGAGCGAGTACGTCGCGCATGCCGGGTTGCGCGGCCAGAACCGCTTTGTCCTTGGCGCTGTTCACCAACAAGGGGACGGGCAGTACGTAGCACTCGGCGCCCGTACGCTCGGCGATGCGATGGATGACGTCGTAGGGGTTGGCCGCGAACTTTCGGGTCACGCCGCCGAGCAGCGATACGAACTGGGCGCCGTTCGCTGGCGTGCGTGGCAGGTGCTCGACGGCCGCGGCGAGCGTGCGGCCATGGCCGATGCCGATCACCTTATGATCGCCACGCTCCAGCACACTGCGCAGATAGCGCGCGCCCATGATGCCCAAGGTTTTCAGGGGTATCGGCTCGTCACCGAGATCGGGCGCGACCTCGCAGAACGCGAGGCCGTAGCGCTCCGACAGCGTCTGCTCCAACGCCACGCAGCCCGCGATGTCGCCATCGACAAAGACGCGGATGAGCCCCTCACGGTTGGCGCGCGCGATCAGGCGGTGCGCCTTGGTGCTCTGGATGTTGAGCCGCGCGGCCACTTCGGCCTGGGTGAGCCCGGCCGCGTAGTGCAACCACGCGGCGCGTGTGGCGAGGCTGGCCTCGTCTTCCAACTGTTCCGCTCCCGGCTCCCGATCTGTTCCCCGCGTATCGCGCGCGGGTCGATGGTGAAGGTTTTTTTGAGTGGTGCAAAAAATTGCACGGGACGGGGTTGGCGTCAAGGTGGAAAGCAGAACTTCTCTTCTCCCCGTACTTACGGGGAGACGGTGGCGCACTGCGCCGGATGAGGGGCAGCAGCAGGGACGGACTATCGGCTTGAACCTGGTGGCGCCAAGGTCGGAGCCAGCCGCTGCCCCTCACCGACCGCGTGGCTCTTGCCGCGAAAAGCGGCTGCGAGACGCGATCTCCTCTCCCCCTGAAGAAGCGGGAGAGGAGGGCTCCGGTCTTCTCCTCTCCCCCATTTTTGGGGGAGAGGATGTCGCCCGAACGCAAGCGAGGACTCAGCGACAGGTGAGGGGCAGCCGCATGCTCCGTACAGGTCGTGAGAAGCGCACGGCGCAAGCGGCGGCCCCTCACCGACCGCCCAGCGCTTGCCGCGAAGAGGCGGCTGCGCGGGGCGGTCTCCTCTCCCCGTCAAAACGGGGAGAGGAGAGTCCAGTAGCGGACGCGCCTAACCGAACAGCCCGCGATAGGTTTCCCGCAGCTCCGCCTTGGTCACTTTACCCATGGCGTTGCGGGGTAGCTCTGCCACCGCAATCACGCGTTTGGGGCATTTGAACTTGGCAAGCTTTTCCGAGAGTGCCGCGATAACAGCGGACTCGCTGGGCGGATTGGGGCCGGTGACAACCGCCACCACGGCCTCGCCAAAGTCCTTGTGCGGAACGCCGATCACGGCAGACTCGCCGATCCCCGGCAACGCGTTCAGCGCCTGCTCGACCTCGATCGGATAGACGTTCAGGCCGCCGGTAATAATGAGATCCTTGGCGCGGCCGACCAGCGACAGGCGGCCATCCTGCGCCATGACGCCCTGGTCGCCGGTGATGAACCAGCCGCCGTCGCGGAACTCTTCGGCGGTCTTGTCGGGCAGACGCCAATAGCCCGAAAACACGTTTGGCCCGCGCACCTCGACGACGCCGATCTCTCCACGCGAAAACTCCGCACCCGTCCCGTCGGCGACGCGCACCGAAACATCCGTGAGCGAATAACCGACCGTGCCGGCGACGCGGTCCCCCGTGTACGGATTGGAGGCGATCATGCCGGTCTCGGTCATGCCGTAGCGTTCCAGGATGGCGTGGCCGGTGCGCGCATAAAACTCTGTGTGCGTCTCGGGCAGCAAGGGCGCGGAGCCGGACACGAACAGGCGCATGGCCTTGCAGGTCGCGCTGTCCAACGAGGGTTCGCCGAGCAACCGCGTGTAGAACGTGGGCACGCCCATCATGACATCGGCATTCGGCAGCGCAGCCATCACGCGCGAAGAATCAAACTTCTCCATCCACAGCATGGTCATGCCGCCGAGCATGGCGGTATCGAGCGCCACGAACAATCCGTGCACGTGATAAATTGGCAGAGCGTGGATCAGCCGCTCGCCGCGCGCCAGCCGCCACAAATTGATGAGGGTCAGCGCGTTGGACGAGAGGTTGCCGTGCGTGAGCATGGCGCCCTTGGAGCGGCCCGTGGTGCCGGAAGTGTAGGCGAGCGCGGCGAGATCGTCCTTGGACCGCGCAACGATTTCGGAGAACGGTTTTGAGGCTCGCGCGGCGTCGATCAGCGAACCCGATCCGTCGGGGTCTAGCGAGAATAGCCCCGAAGCGCCGCTTTTGCGGGCAAGATCGGCGATCTGGGACAGCCGGCCCACCGGAGCCACGACCACCTTGGGTTCGGCATCCGCGAGAAAATACGCCATCTCGGCCGCGGTATAGGCGGTATTCAGAGGGTTGTAGATCGCCCCGATCTGCAGCGTGGCCAGATAAAGCGCGACGGCGGCGACGGATTTCTCCGCCTGCACCATCACGCGGTCGCCGGGCGCGACGCCGGCCGCCACCAGGGCGCCGGCGATGGCGTGTCCTTGCGCAAGTGTTTCGGCGCGCGACACGGCGGCGCGGTTGGACAATTCGAACAGCGGGATCGATGCGTCGCGTGAAAATGCGTCGGCGATCAGCGCGAAGAGATTTTCGTTGGTGCTCATGGGGGGAGCTATGCCAAGCCGGCGGGCCCGGTCAAGAGGCGGAGAGAGGCGTGACTTACCGGCGAACGAAAGTAACGACTCGTCATTCTCGACCCGCGAGCGCCTCTTTGCGCGTAGCGGTCGTCGGGAATCCAGCGCAAAGAGTCGCCGAAGGCGTCAACAAATCTTTGAGCGGAACCTGCTGCTGGCTAAGAGACAAGGACGCCTACGGCGGCTTCTTGTGCTGGATCTCCGAGAACGACTACAGGCCGAAAAGGCCTTCGCCGCTCGAAGATGACGAGTCTCTGCTTAGATTGAACGGTATCAGAAGCCAGCCGGAACATGAGGCGTGTACTGCGCCTCAAGCCGTTGGATATGGTCTTGCGACAGCGTGAGATCGAGTCCGGCGATGGCCTCGGCAAGTTGGCCGGGCTTTGTAAACCCGATGATCGGCGCGGTAACACCCGGCTTCTGTCGCACCCAGGCCAGCGCCACATGGGCCATGGGCCGACCCAATTGCTTGGCGACGGCCTCGACGTCATCGATGATCAGACCATCTTGCGCTTGGGTCTTATCATAAAGTATTTTTTGATAGTTGTCGGTTTTAACGCGCGCCGTCACCGCGCCGCGCGGCCGCGCCAGCGCTCCGCGCGCGATCGGCGACCAGGGAATGAGACCCACGCCTTGATCCAGGCAGAGCGGGATCATCTCATGCTCTTCCTCGCGGTACATCAGGTTAAGATGGTTCTGCATACTGATGAAACGCGTCCAGCCATTGGCCTTGGCGACTTCTTGCGCCTTGGCGAATTGCCACGCATACATGGTGGACGCGCCGATGTAGCGCGCCTTGCCGGATTTCACCACATCATGCAGCGCTTCCATGGTTTCCTCGATGGGGGCTTTGTCATCCCACCGATGGATCTGGTAGAGATCCACGTGATCGGTTTTTAGGCGCTTCAGCGAGGCGTCGAGCTGCTGAAAGATCAGCCGGCGCGACAGGCCACGCCGCTCGGGTCGCGCATCGCCCCACACCTTGGTGGCGAGAATGATCTCTTCGCGCGGCGCCATCTCCCACAGCACTTTGCCAAGGATTTCTTCGGACCCACCGTCGGAATAGACATTTGCGGTGTCGAAAAAATTGAGTCCCGCCTCATAGGCCTGGCGGATGAGTTGGCGCGATTGCTCTTCGGGAAGCGTCCACTCATGGCCGCCCCGGTTGGGTTCGCCAAACGACATGCAGCCGACGCAAAGCTCGGAGACCCATAGGCCTGAACGGCCAATCTGTTTGCGGTTTGTCATGGTACGGCCTTTCACGCGGTCAGAAGGGACTAGGGACTAGGAACTAGGGACTAGGGATTAGAGGAATCAGGTATTAGGGTTGAAATATACTACTGGCAACACTAGTCCATAATCCCTATTCGCCTTCCTCGACCAGCACCAGTCCGTGCTCTCTTGCCGCTGGGGCGGGGGCCGGCCGGACGGCGGCGGCGGCGCGCAGCTGTGGGAGTGTTTCGGGCGTTCTTGCCGCCATGGTCGCTGGCGTGATCTGCCCCAGCACGATCTTGCCTTGCGGTTCAACGGAGCGCGGCGTGGTGTCGAGCATGGCGACGGCAGGACGCTGCGCCTGCGGCGGCGGGGCGCTAGGCGCAGCGACGGCAGCGATCACAGGCGGCGGCGCTGCTGGATGGGTGTACGGCGCGGGACTGGACGGAGCAGGACTGGACGGAGCAGGAACGTTCTGAACGCCAGGCGCGGCCACCGCCTTGACAGGGGGCGGGGGCGGCGCAGGCGTGGCAACCGCGGGCCTGGCCGGCTCGGCCACTGGCCTGCGTGGCGCCTGAGCCGGTGCGGGGGCCGGATCAGGCGCCGCCTTGGGCGCAGCCACTGCCGCCCTGGCCTGGTCCAACCGCTCGATCACTTCCTTGGTCAGCGCCCGGATGCTGGTGCCGGCGTCACCCGGATACTTCGCGATATAGGTGCGCTTGCCCAGGTCAAAGTCAGCCGCGCGCTGGATGTAGGCGCGGCGCGGGATGTGCGTCTTGAACAGGCGATTTTCGGGATCGGCCAGCAGTTTGGCGTGCCACTCTTCTTCCGAGGCAATACGCCCGTCTTTCATGTTGATGACAATGCCGAGCAGATCGGCGAACCCCTGGGACGAGAAATCTTCGCGGAACTTCTTGAGAATTCCGAGCCCGCGCACCGCCAGATAGTCCGGCTTGATCGGCGGCATGAAGTATTCCACCTCGCGCAGCCAGCATTCGGTCAGCAGCGACAGGCCGGGCGGGCAATCGATCAGCACGATGTCGAACATGCGCATGGTCTCGTCGAGCAGTTTTCGCACGACATTGCGCAGCTCGGTCTCCTTGCGTTGCGCGGACACCTCGCGCTCGAACAGGCTGAGCTCCATGTGGCTCGGGATCAGGAACACGCTGCGCGCTTCTTCCACGTCGGACACGCCGCGTGCGACAAAATCGGTCCACTGCGCCTTCTGATCGCCCAGCGTCTGTATAATGAGCAGATCGGCGAGCGTGCGATTCTGCCGCTCCATCTTCTCCCAGTCCTGCATATGCATCAGCATGCTGCTCATGCTGGTCTGGCTGTCGCTGTCGATGACCAGCACGTTCTTGCCGTGCAGCGCCGACAGCGTTTCGGCGATCGCCATCACCAGCGTCGATTTGCCGACACCGCCCTTGGTATTCATGACAGCTATGGAATGGCCCATGGTACGCGCGCCCCCGCAGTGGAAAACCTGTGTACGAATTGCCCATATCTCAAATCCGAACTTATCGGCCATTGTGGGGCAAGAGCTTGAGATAACAGAGACAAGGGCGGCAATCCATGCTCTTGCCGGTGCTAAGGGAAAAACGTCGCGTGGCCTCACAAATTGCCACAAAGCAGCACTAGCAGGCGTTAGTCGCCCTGGCCGCATCTCCGGCTTGGGCCACGTCAATGGGCGTTGACCGACATGCTGATCCTGCTGCGATATCTGACATTCCTGTTCGACGGCGTCGTCATGCTGCCCAAGCGCGCGGCGCGCTTCGCGCTCGATGTGCTGATGATCAACCCGTATCTGGGCTGGATCCGCTACGTCATCATCGGCGGCATCGGCTATGTCGCGTTCGCGGTGCTGTTGGTCTATATCATTGCGCCCATTCGCGGCTTTGCCGGCCAGACCTGGTTCGGCGAGAAACTGGCCTATGACAGCCAGCGCTGGCTGGCCACGGCCATTTATGACCGCGAGGGCGCCTTCGTCGGCACCTTCGATCCCGCGCTGGACAGCAAGCGCGACCTCAACACCACCGGCAAACCGATTGTTCTCGCCGACACCGGCTACACCGCCAATCCCGACCATAAGTCGATCCCGGTACGCGATGTTCCGGACAGCTACTGGCAGTGCCTCGTCTACCACGAGGACCGCAATCTCGGGACATGGCTGAACCCCTTCGGCATCGACCTGATGGGCGTGCTGAAGATCCCGGTGTCGTCCGTTTACCGCACCATCGCAAGCCGTGGCCCGAGGTTGGGCGTGGGCGGCTCGACGCTGCCGATGCAGCTGGCGCGCGTCATTTATGATTCCCCGCCCGATTCGCGCGAAACCTCCTTCGAAAAGCTGCGCCGCAAATTTGGCGAGTGGTGGGATGCGCCGGTCATCTACTGGGCGCTGACGCGGCATGGCGATAAGGAGCCGCTGCGGCAATGGACGGCCAACCATCTGTGGCTGGCGCAGCGCACCGGCGGCTCTCCCCTGCATGGCGTGGAGATGACGAGCCGGATCGTATTCGGCAAGACCGCCAAGGAGCTGTCGATCGCGGAACAGTTCGTGCTGGCCTCGGCGGTCAACAAGCCGATCATCCTCTTGGAAGGCAGCGAGCGCCTGAACGCCGTGCGCCTCGACCGCTGGCGCTACATCGTTGACGTGCGCGCGCGCAAATGCGCCAGCGAGCTGATCAAGGATGCGGATGTCCAGAAGAAGGTCTGGTTCGACCTGACGCAGATCGCCAACGGCCCGCCCGATCCGCAGGTGCGCCCAAAACTGCAGCGCGCGCTGGAGCAGTTCGCGCCTAACAGCGCCAAGGCCGCCCAGGCCAATCCGGTTCTACGCGCAAATGTGCTGATCCCGGATGGCCGCTACGGCCTACGTGAAGAAATGAAGAATGAATACGGCTACGGCTGGCGCGAATACGTGCGCGGCGTGACCGTGACGCTGGACATCACGCGCAACATGTTTTTGCGCGAACGCATAAAGACCAAGCTCGCCGAGCTGCAGGCCAAGTTCGCGACCTCCATGGGCGGCGGCTACACGCTCGATCCGGCAGCGGCCGCCGCCCCCGGCGCCGAGCTGGAGATGCCCAACGTGATCGTTGCCGCGGCCAACGCCAAGGGCGAGCTGGTGCGCTACTTCGAGCTGAAGGACATCGCGTCCTACTTCGGTTCGCCGATCGCGCGCTCAGCCGAGAGCGGGCACTATGATCGCACCAAGGAAGTGCGCGCCATCGCCTCGATCGGCAAGATGATCGCGGCGACGGCCATCGCCAACCAGGGCCAGGATACGGCGGAGACGTCCTATTTGGACACCGCCGCGCCCGGCCCGGGATTGGCGCTCAGCTGCGTCAAAGGCGAGGCCAGCCGGCACATCCCAGCGCGTTACGCCTTCGCCTGCTCGCTGAACAACCCCATCGAGCGCCGCATGGCCGACCTCGGCCAGGATCCGACCCGCAAACTGATCGACGGTTTTGGCTTCAACATGCCGCCGCACGGCGCCGACGACGCCACGCCTCCGACCACGGCGGCCGTCCGTGGCCTGATCACAGGCTCGCCGCAAAAAGTGCACCAGATGGCTGGCGTGGTTTTGGCGGCGCTGACCGGCCATCGCAACGAGCGCGTGCGGCTGCCGACACTGGTGAAAACCTACGACAAGTCACTGCTCGCCGCCGATACGCCGCCCAAGGAGCTTTCGGCCAGCGACATCGTCCCCGCCACCCTGATCAAGGCCGACGCCGTGCCGCTGATCAAGACGCTGCTGTCGGCACCGCTGTGCAACACGGTCGGCTCCACCCCGGTCGGCACCTTGTCCAGCCTCAGCGCCTGGTGCGCGGGGCGGAAACCCAACGTGACGCTGCATTTCGGCAAAACCGGCACGCAGGTCAACATGGACCCCGACGCCACGGTCGACGCCTGGGCTGCCGGCGGCATCCAGTTTTTGAACGGCGATGCGTATTCCTATGTGGTGGTCGTCGGCACGGGCGATTCCAGTAGGCCGTTCGCGCACAAACTGCACGCGGCGCAGTTGGCGGCCCCGCTGCTGGAAGTGCTGCTGCAGGATCTCTCGGGCGACGTGAAAACGCCCCCGCAATTGGCTGAGATCACGCCGGCCGCCGCCAAGGGCAAGGTTGCACTGGGTACGCCGTAAGCGCGAAGCGGACTGCTCTTCTCCCCCTACTTAGGGGGAGAAGATGTCGCCCGAGCCGTTAGGCGAGGACTCAGCGACAGATGAGGGGCAGCCGCTTGCTCCGTGCACTGCGCGAACAGAGCCGGAGCAAGCTCCTGCCCCTCACCGACCGCGTGGCTCTTGCCTCCCAAGAGGTCGGCTGCGAGACGCGGTCTCCTCTCCCCCTTGCGCGAAGAAAGAGCGCAAGGGGGAGAGGAGAGTCACCATCCGCCCACCCCATAGTCCCTCGGCAACGCAACTTCCCCGTTCCGCCACGGCCGAGCCCAAGTTTGGCCGTGATAAACCGCAAATAACCATAGCGGACCGTCTCGGGCTGTGCATAACCACCGCCCGCCGGTCGCTAGGGATCCCGTTCAAGAGCCGTTCAGGTCAAACCCGCAAATACGTTGAGGCGCGATGCAGCCGCGCCATCCAACGGGGGATTGGCCAGGGTCGCGTCGGGGTCATTGGGGTGCGAGGGAGCTTTCGGGTCAATCATGCAGCAACAGCACGAAGCCAGTTTAGCCGGTGTGCGCCCAAGCGCCGCCCGTAGCTTGCGCCAGCGCCCCGAATACAAGCGCACCCACGATATCAAGAAGATGGCGCTGATCGGCGGGCTCGCCGCGCTGTCCTGGATGTCCACCTACTCGGGCATGCTCGAATTGGTGCAGGCCAACATGGGCGACCTTGACCTCATCTTCAAAATCGCCATCGCCGCCTCGGTCGCCATGCTGATGCTGATGGTGGTCTGGCTGCTGGACCAGCTGTTCAACGAGACCACCGTGTTTACCGTCCGTGCCCTGTATGTCGTCGGCTACTTGTTCCTTACCCTGATTTCCGTCGGCTTCTCCTTCGGCTTCTACTGGAAGTTCCTGGAGAGCCGCTCCGAAGCCTCGCGCGGCGCCGAATCGGCTGTGACCCAGGTCCAAGGCGCGCTGCACGGCGCCGAAACCCGCCTCGACCAGATGGGCAATGTGTTCAACCAGCTGTCGCTGGTCTCGACCAAGAAGGCCGAGGACGAGAACGCCAAGGGCAACTCCTGCCCCAACTCCAAGCCGGGCGATGGCCCGCGCCGCCGCCTGCGCGACCAGGACGCCGCCAGCTTCTCGACCGCCTCGCAGTTCGTGCAGCAGCGCGCCGCCGCTTTGAAAGGCGACGTCGCCGCGCTGGAGGGCGACCTGCAGAAAATCGTGCACCAGGACAAGAGCACGTTCGATCTGAAAACCGGCACGCGCAACGACTTCATCAAGGGCATGGGCCGCAAGCTGGAGATGACGGTGGTCGGCTTCAACGCCTTCCGCACCGATCCCCAGCTCAAGCAACTGCGCGCCGATTTCGCCGAGCGCGCCGAAAAAACCGTGTTCCCAGACGAACAGGGCAAGACGTTCGCCTGCCCGGACGCGCAGATCCAGGCCGCCTTGCGCAGCGCCGTCAAAGCTATCGACGCGCTCCCCGTGCTGGAGAAGCCGGAAATCACCACGGTGGAAGGCGCCGACGCCACCATCGAAGCCTTCCGTAGGCTGAACACCACCCTGCTCGGCCTGGCCCAGTTCAAGCTCGCCGCCACGCCGGACGCCATCCGCGACCAGCAGGCGCGCGCCATCGCGACCGGGGGCGTCGCCGCCAAAGCCGCTCCCGTGGGCGAATCGGGCCTGTCGCAGCGCGACTACATTCCCTTGGCGATTGCGCTCTTCGTCGACCTCTGCCTGCTGCTGGTCTCCATTCCAAAACCGCTGTCGTCGTCCGAAAAGACGCGCCGCCGCCGCGCCCAGTCGGATGGCGAAACCTACCGTACCCTGGATGATATGTACGCCATCCACGACGACCCGGATGCGCGCGCCAAAATGGAGCCCCTACGTCATATCGCCTTCGACTACATGGGCCACGACTATGTCGCCATCCCGCTGATTGCGGGACGGGAGGGCGCGGGCGGCGACCACGACGGCAGCGCGCGCAACCTGACCGAGGACGACCTCTTAGAAGCTCAGTTCATCCAGAACTTCTTCTCCAGCCAGGAAACCGGCGGGCCGTTCCGTCGCGCCAGTTTTCCGCCCGTCGCGGCCATCCGTACCCGCCTGAAACAGCTGGGCTCGAAGTGGGCCGGTATCAAGAGTTTCCGCCTGTACCGCTTCAGGAAGGGCGAATGGTCAAACTTCGTCATGGACATGGTGGTCGGCGCCGATCACGAGTTGACGCCCGTTCGCGAGAAGCAGCTGGAAGCGCGCATCAAGAAGAATGAGATGAAGTCGAGCCAGATCGTGTTCCAGTCGGAACTGATGGAGATCGAGCACGACGCGGTGAAGTCGGCCAAGCGCAAGGAAGCCGAACTGAACACGCTCATGATCGAGACCAACATCACCGGCAAACAGCAGGAGGCCGATCTGCGCCGCCGCGAAATTTCCGCACAGTCCGAGTTGAGCTCGTTGGATCTGGAAGCCAGCATCACGGCCAAGCGCGCGCAGATTGAACGTACCAAGCGCGAAATCACCCGCACCTACGGGGCCGATCTCGACGGCGTCAAAGGGGATGGGCGGATTGAGCTGCGTGTAGACGGCAATGCTCCGCGAAAGTCGGGCTTTTGGGACAAGCTGATGGGGTCGCGGGATGAGGGGCATGCGCCCGCGGCGCACGAGCCGAGCTTTGAGCGCAAGTCCGCGCCCGCACCGGAGCGCCG
Organism: Hyphomicrobiaceae bacterium; assembly: GCA_031393505.1. Lineage (GTDB taxonomy): Bacteria > Pseudomonadota > Alphaproteobacteria > Rhizobiales > Hyphomicrobiaceae > JANYHF01. Next base: position 90,336 of record JANMVX010000175.1, read on the forward strand.
GTTTTCACCGGAGGTGAAGGCTGCTGTGGTTGGCGATGCCGGCACGTTCGACACGTCGTCCGTAGAGGTTGCGTCCCTGCGCCAGACGGTGTCCGAATTGGCCCTGGTGGTGCGCGAACTGGCGACCCAGCAGGCGACGCATGTCGCCGCCGCAACGCGCGCCGCTGTTGCTCCGCGTGGGCCGGAGACTAACGGGCATACACAGTATGCGAACGGTTCGAACGGCGGCAACGGTCCTGCGTACACGAACGGTCATGCGCCGACGTATGCCGACAGCAACGGCTTCGACACCCACAGCCCTGTCGCCGGCACGGCGCATCTGCCCGCCGACACCTCGTCGGTGATCCAGATGCCGAACCTCAGCAACAGCCGCGGCTGGTCCGAGACCACGGACACGTCGTACGCCCCCGCCCCCTGGCAGCAGCCGGGCGAGGCTTCGCAAGGCCACTACACCAACGGCAACGCGGCGCTGGCCTACGACCAAAACTACGACCAGGCCCCCGCCCCCCTGACCCGCCGCATGCCCTTCCGCTGGGCCGCCGAAAGCACCATGACCGGCGGCGTGCATCAGATCGACCACGCGATCGAGCCGAGCGTGCGGGACGCGATATCGGTGTACGGGCAGTCGTCGACGGCGCCGGAACTGGCGCAGAGCTGGGAGACGTTCCAGTCGGGGGTATCGAGCCCGTCGGAGGTGGATGGTTTTTTGACCACGACGGGGGTTGGTGGTGAGGAAGCATCGGAGAATGTCGTCGAGGACCAGGATGCCGACTGGCGTCAGGCCATCATGCAGAGCCGCGCCGACGAGCGCGAAGTGCTCGGCGACGAAGAGCCGGCGCCGACGCTGGGCCACGACCGCGAGACGCTGGAGATCGAGCGGATCGCGACGCGGTTTGGGCGTGGGGGGCGGACGCGGAAGGTAAGGGGGTAGGGTGTGGCACATCGAATTTTTAACTGAGCACGCGACACTAATCCCCTCATCCGCCCCCCCGTCTACTTTTGCGCCGCCGCGCAGGCGGGCACCTTCTCCCGACGGGAGAAGGCCACCGTCAATTGGCCTTTCGTGTGTTGCGCAGAGAGCGGCAGCCGCTTGCTCCGTACACGTGGCGCAAGGGTCCGAGCCAGCCGTCGCCCCTCACCAACCGCGTGACTCTTGCCGCAAAGAGGCGGCTACGGACTTACCTTCTCCCTTTGGGAGAAGGTGGCGCGCAGCGACGGATGAGGGGGTTGGAGGTGCGACTGTGGCTCCGCCAGTGCGATACCCTGCGGCCGCAATCCCCTCATCCGTCCTTCGGGCACCTTCTCCCAAAGGGAGAAGGCCACCGTCGAATCGGCTGTTCGTATGATGAGAAGTAGAGCCAGCCGCTTGCTCCGTACACGTGGCGCGAAAGTCCGAGCCAGTCGCCGCCCCTCACCGACCGCGCAGCTCTTGCCGCGAAGAGGCGGCTACGGCTTTACCTTCTCCCTTTGGGAGAAGGTGGCGCGCAGCGACGGATGAGGGGATCGGCGGTGCGACTGTGGCTCCGCCGGTGCGATGTCCTCCGGCCGCAATCCCCTCATCCGCCCTTCGGGCACCTTCTCCCAAAGGGAGAAGGCCACCATCGATGGGCCTTTCGTGTGTTGCGCAGAGAGCGGCAGCCGCTTGCTCCGTACACGCTGCGCAAAGGTCCGAACAAGCTCCTGCCCCTCACCAACCGCGTGGCTCTTGCCGCAAAGAGGCGGCTGCGGTTTTGCCTTCTCCTTTTGGGAGAAGGTGGCGCGCAGCGACGGATGATGGGGTTGGAGGTGCGACTGTGGCTCCGCCAGTGCGATACCCTCCGGCCGCAATCCCCTCATCCGCCCTTCGGGCACCTTCTCCCAAAGGGAGAAGGCAAGCCTCGATGGGCTGTTCGTATGATGAGAAGTAGAGGCAGCCGCTTGCTCCGTACACGTGGCGCGAAAGTCCGAGCCAGTCGCCGCCCCTCACCGACCGCGCAGCTCTTGCCGCGAAGAGGCGGCTACGGCTTTA
>JANMVX010000239.1:0-5340 GCA_031393505.1 Hyphomicrobiaceae bacterium
TAAATCCGCGTGGTGCTGATGTTGGCGTGCCCAAGCCACTCCTGCACCTTGGCGATGTCGGCCTCGTGGTCGAGCGCGTTGGTGGCGGCGGTCGCGCGAAGCGAATGCGCACCGATTTCAAACCCGAGCTCTGCCGAGTAGGTCCGCACCAATCTGTAAACGCCATCGGCCGTGATCGCCGTGTCGAGCCGCCCGGTGGTGTTGTTCTTTACCGGCCGGAACAGCGCGCCGCCCTCATCGGTGCCGTGGCCGGCCGCGTCGAGATAATCGTGAACGAGCGCGTTGGTGCCGGGATGCAGCGGCAGATATCGGGTCTTGCCGCCCTTGCCGGATACCTTCAGATGCGGCACGCCTTTGCGCGCGTGCCGGAAATCCTTGACCTTGAGCTTGCACAACTCCTCGCGCCGCAGCGCGTGGAACAGGGCCTGTGCGGCTGAGAGGAACAGAAAACCGGCATAAGGCTATTCAAAAGTCCCATGCGGAAGTAGGACTGCTGAGCGATCTATGTCCGTCATCCATGGCGATATCCAGCAGAGTGCGCGAAAATCAAGTTGTGCGAAGCCAATTTCACACAAGGCGATTCAACGGCTTAGGTCTCGCAAAAATCCTATGCGAAACATCCTATTTTTGCGATATGTTTTGCAACCTCGCCCTCAGACAGAACCTTGCTCGAAGGGAAGCTTCTTGTGCGGATAATTGCGTGAAACGGCGACCTTTCGGCAACAAGAGCCCTTATGCCGGTTTTCTGTTCCTCTCAGCCGCACAGTCCTATTACGAGCAGATCGGCTTGCTGCCACCGCCGCCGCGCACTGAGAGCAACCGGCGGACGTTCAATGCCGGCGATTTGCGGCGCTTGGCCTTCATCCGCCACGCGCGCGAATTGGGATTCGAAATCGAGGCAATCCGCACGCTCCTGACCTTGCAGGATGATCCGCACCAGCCTTGCGGCACGGCCGACGCCATTGCGCGCGCCCGGCTGGCGGAGGTGGAGCAGCGCATCGACAGCCTCAACGCCCTGAAGGTCGAGCTTGGCGTGATGATCGAGAGTTGCAGCCATGGCAAGGTCGCAGACTGCCGGGTAATCGAGGTTTTGGCGGATCACAGCCAATGCACGCGCCCGCATCACTGACCGGCACATAAATCAAGAAATGTGCAGCACGATGAAGTGCCTGATACTCGCGGCGATGTTCTTGTTTTGATCTTGCGGGCGGCTATAAATTGGCCAGCCGCACGGTTGCCGGTAAATTGACTATCACTGTTGGGCGCGGCGGGCGGAGCACCCGTTCCTACATCTGCCTCTGGCCCTCAACTTGTCAGTGGCCTATGATGCTCTCAGCGTCGTGGATACCTTAAATTGGGGGCGGAGATGGCTGAAAACACACAAACGTCTCGGATGGCAGAGCGATTCAATAACTCTCATTCCGCGCGCCTTCGAAGTGCCACGCTGGAGCGTGTCTTCCAAACAGCCTTTGGCGACGATTACGCGGTTGATACATACGCGAACGGATTCTATTCTGGCACCACGCTACGAAAACTCCGCGATGGGTTGAGGCTCGGGCCAAATCGCACCTTGGCGGATTTGGGTTGTGGCCATGGAGGCCCCGGCTTGTGGGTCGCCAAACAAACAGGAGCAGCCTTAATAGGTATCGATATATCCTCGGTCGGTGTGGATTTGGCGCGTGAACAGGCCGTCCATTTGGGGATTGCCGGCCGCGCGCGATTTCAGGTCGGCGACCTGACCGCAACGGGACTGCCCGATGCGTCCTGTGATGCCGTTTTAAGTCTTGATGTATTGGTTTTCGTGCCAGACAAAATTGCGGCGGTGCGCGAGTTCGCCCGTATCCTTAGGACCGGTGGAACCCTGGGATTCACAACGTGGGAGCAATCAGGTTATAACGCGAGGCTAGGTGTCGAGCAACTCGGGGACCATCGACCACTATTAGAAGCTGCGGGCTTTGCCATCGACGCTTACGAAGAGCCACCGGAATGGCGACGGCAACAAACTGCACTCGCGGAAGGTCTTATCGCCGCAGAGCTGGCGTTAGCAAACGAAATGGATGCGGCGTACGCGGCTGGCGTCGCCGCCATGGCTCGTGGTAGTTTGACTGATATGCCGGTCCGGCGGTATGTTCGGGCGATTGTAACGAAGCGGTAATTCCAACTGATGAGTGAGATTGGTCGACCCTCCTTCGCCTAGAGGGCCGAATGAGCTTGCCGCACCTCCACCACGCGCATAAATCAAGACTTATGCATCTTTGAATTTCAGCAACCGCAGCGCGTTCATCGTCACCAGCACCGTTGCGCCGGTATCGGCGAGGATAGCCGGCCAAAGGCCCGTAATGCCGGCAATGGTGGTGACGAGAAAGACCGCTTTCAGGCCAAGCGCGATGGTGATGTTCTGCCGGATGTTGCTCATCGTGCGCTTCGAGAGATTGACCATCGCGGCCACGTCGCCGACGCGACCGTGCAGCACCGCCGCATCGGCTGTTTCAAGGGCAACGTCGGTGCCGCTGCCCATCGCAATACCGACGTCGGCCGCCGCCAGTGCCGGCGCGTCGTTAATGCCGTCACCGATCTTGGCGACGGCCACATCCCCACCAGCAGCTTTCAGTTCCTGCACAATGCGTTGTTTGTCGGCCGGCAGCAGTTCGGCACGCACCTCAATGCCCAACTCTTTGCCAACCGCTTCAGCCGTGCGGCGGTTGTCGCCTGTTAGCATGATGGTGCGAATGCCGGCATCGGTCAGAGCCTTTAAGCCGACTTTGGCATCCTCGCGTGGTTCGTCGCGCATGGCGATCACACCAGCCGCCGCGCCATCTACAACCAGCACGGCCACGGATTTGCCGTCAGCATTCAAGGCTTCGATACGACTGATCTGTTCAGGCGTGAGCGGGGCGCGCTCGCCGGCAGCGGAAGCAGACCCAAGAAATAAGGCCATGCTCTCGGCGCGTCCCGTGACACCCTTGCCGCCCACGGCTTCGCCGCCTTCGGCAGCTGGCACGGTTACGTTGTCTGTTTTGGCGCGCGAGAGAATGGCCGTCGCGAGCGGATGGCTGGAACCGGTTTCGAGTGCCGCTGCAAGACGCAGCACATCCGCTTCGGAGCGCCCGAAGCCGATCACGTCGGTGACCTTGGGCTTGCCTTCGGTCAGTGTGCCGGTTTTGTCGAATGCCGCGACGGTGATCCGCCCGATGTTTTCCAGCACCGCGCCGCCCTTCAGGAGCAAGCCGCGTCGGGCACCCGCCGAGAGCGAAGCGGCAATGGCGGCCGGCGTCGAAATCACGAGGGCGCAGGGACAGCCAATCAGCAGGATGGCAAGGCCCTTATAAACCCACTCGCTCCAAACCGCGCCGAACAGCAGCGGCGGCACAATGGCAACGAGCGCCGCGACCGCGACCACACCCGGCGTGTAGATGCGGGAAAAGCGATCAATGAATCGCTCGGTAGGGGCTTTGCTCTCTTGTGCTTCCTCGACCAGCTTCACGACACGGGCGATCGTGTTGTCCGACGCTGCGGCCGTGACGCGAATACGAAGTGCTGCATCACCATTGATGGTGCCGGCGAACACCACGTCATCGACGCGCTTGCGCTTTGGCGTGCTCTCACCTGTCACGGGTGCTTCGTCGATGGCGCTCTCGCCCGAGACGATCACGCCATCCGCAGGAATGCGATCACCTGGCCGGACGAGAATAATAGCGCCCACGCCAACAGACTCTGCCGGAACTTCCTCGGTGCGGCCGTCGGTTTCGACCAAGGCAGTTTTCGGCACCAGAGCCGTAAGTCCCTGAATGCTAGCGCGTGCGCGGCCGGCTGCGACGCCTTCCAGCAGCTCGCCGACGAGGAACAAAAATACGACCGTCGCCGCTTCCTCGCCTGCGTTGATGATGACCGCACCGACGGCGGCAATGGTCATCAGCATTTCAATCGAGAACGGCGTGCCAGCTCGCGCCGCCATGAAGGCGCGGCGTGCGATCGGCACAAGGCCGACCAGCATGGCGGCGATGAATGCCCAGAGACCTATGTCGGGCACCAGCTTCCCGACGCCATAGGCCGCGATGAGAGCGATACCGGATGCAGCGGTTAGCTTTGCCTTCGGCGATTTCCACCATGGCCCGTTCGTGGGGCCGTGGTCATGGCCGTGCAATTCTGCTCCGTCATCATCATGCGCAGCATGGCCGTGCTTTGCGTCACTGTGAGGCCCGGACCCTGCTGGCCGGTCTGCTGGCGCAATGCCGTAACCGAGCCCTGTTACGGCGCGTTCGAGTTTGGTCAGGTCGCTTTGGCTGTTGTGCCGCACCGTCATGGTGCCGGCAGTCGCCGAGACAGACACGTCCTCGATCCCCGGCAAGCGCCGCACGGCCGTGTCGATCTTGGCAGCGCATCCCGCGCAATCCATGCCTTCGACCCGATACCGGGTCTGCGTCGCTGCATCAGCCATTACGAATATCCCTCTTGAGCCGTTGTCTCCGATGCTACATCCTCTAGTCACTAGAGGATCAAGAGCTATGGCTGAAAAGGTTTCAATCGGGGAGGCATCACGCAGTTGCGGCGTGAAGGTGCCGACGATCCGCTATTATGAGCAGATTGGCTTGCTGCGCGCCCCGCCGCGCACAGAGAGCAACCGGCGGACATTCGATGCCGGCGATTTGCGCCGCTTGGCGTTCATCCGCCACGCGCGCGAATTGGGATTTGAGATCGATGCTATCCGCACCCTCCTGACCTTGCAGGATGATCCACATCAGCCCTGCGGCACCGCTGACGCCATTGCCCGTGCCCGGTTGGTAGAAGTGCAACAGCGCATCGACAGCCTGACTGCGCTGAAGGCTGAGCTAGGGGTGATGATCGAGAGTTGTAGCCACGGTAGGGTTGCCGATTGCCGGGTGATCGAAGTGCTGGCAGATCACAGCCACTGCATGCGGCCACATCACTGACCTGTGCATAAATCAAGAATTTCGCAGCAACGCAGGACCGTTGAAGTCATGCGCACTTTCTGCTGAGAAACACCGTTGCGAGGGATCGGGGCCTTCCGCGATCGCCCACAGTGCATCGGGGACAGCCACCGCGAAGGATTTGTGCGGTCATCGGCGACTCCCGAAGAGCGCCGTATCGCGTCGTTTGCCTCCGCCAGCGACACAACAGCTTCCGGGCCGGTGCCATAATCGGCGACGGCCTTCATGGTGTACGCCGATCCCAGAAACGCCCGGAAACTGGGACGGAGTCGGAGCGAGCGTCGCCCCGCGCGCTCATTGCCCCACACCCAACGACGCGCGACACTCCCTTCCATGATCGACATCGCCATCATCGGCGCCGGCCGCATCGGGCGCATTCACGCCGGCAACA
>JANMVX010000257.1:0-8739 GCA_031393505.1 Hyphomicrobiaceae bacterium
GCCGTCGAACACCAGGTCGGAAATGGCGTTGTTGGCGGGCGTTCCCGTGACTTCGATTTCCAGCCGCGGATCGGCGCCAAAGCTGCCGTCATCGAGGATCGAGATGGACCAGATCTGCGGTCCCTCGGCGGTGGCGTAAAAGATGCGGTCGCCATGCGCGCGAATGCCCCAGACCATGCGGCCCTTCTGGGCGTAGCGCCAGGTGGACGCGTCTTCGGAGTTGAAAAGCGGATTGGCGATGTCGAGCCGGTTCGCCGGATCGTCCGGGATCGGCGCGAGGCCCTGGGCCACGCGTCCCTGCACGCCGTGATCGAAGTAGCCAAGATCCAACCCGTGCATATCAATACGGTGGATCATGCCGGTTGAAAGGTCCGACACAAAAATCTGCCGCGACTTGGCGTGGAACGTGAGGTTACCCAGCCCCGGCCCGCTGTTGGACTGGCCGCCGAGCTGCACATTGGTGAACAGCGAAATCTCGCCGCTCGTCCCGTTCACCTTCCAGATGCTGCCCGGCGTGCCGCCTTTGGCAGGGTCGCCCCATTGCCCCGGCATCCACTGCGCGCCCGGATTGCCCGTGCGCATCCGGACGAGATGCCCCGCCCCATCCGGCTGTACGATCTGCAACCCGAAGGCCGAGGAGGCCGAGAGATAAATGTCCGGCGTCGTCGAGCCGAGCCCATCCGGCCCGCGCCCATCGTCCATGGCGATGCCGAACACCTGTCCGACGTCGCGCGCCTTGGCCTGGAACACCGTCGGCGAGGCGATCAGCTGCCCCTGCGGCGGCTGCCCGCCGGCCGAAATGTCCTGCAGGCGCATGGACGCACCGTTGAGGTCGATGAAGAGGTTGTCCGTGGGATCGGCGCTGGGCGCCGGATTGGCCGCAGGCGCGGTGCCCGAGAAGCCTGTGATGATGGCGTTGCCCTTGTGCAGGATGGGCGTCTGGGCGGTGGCGATGGGGCCGGTGAACACCGACGCCGCGACCGCGATGACCGCAACCAAGATGCCGTGCAGGGCGCCCGTGAACCGCTTGCCGCTCGACATCGCCGATGTGCTGCGTGCGTTCGTCATGGTCGCCCCTTTGTCGCCCGCCCCGGACGGCGGCTGCCGTTCATTGGCCCATCTACGCGTATCCTCATAATGTAACTGAAACCATAAGCCCCGCGACAGCGCCGCCGGGCCGCTGCGGTGGTGGTTTGCGAACAGCTTGATTGGCATGGGACATTCCGATCCTTCGGGTTGTGGAAAAATATTTCACCGCAGGATTGGTCGCCTCTTCGAGGCGAAAAGTTCAAACGTCTATGTCGCCAAGCTCACTCAGCTGCCTCAAGCACCTTCGCCGTCACCGTCAGGTCGACATCCAGCGCCTTCATCACCTTCAAGATGGTCGTGAATTCCGGATGCCCGTCGGCGCTGAGGGCCTTGTACAGCCCCTCGCGCGACATCCCGGCCTTCTTGGCGATCTCCGTCATACCCTTGGCGCGGGCGACGGTGCCGAGGGCGTGGGCGATTTCGGCCGCGTCGCCGTCCTTGAACGTCTCAGCCAGGAATGCTGCGATAATTTCGGGGCTGTCGAGATATTCGGCCACATCGAAGGGCTTGGTCTTGAGGGTCATGGCTTGTTTTTCGCCTTTGCCGCGAGCGCTTTCGCCCGCTTGATATCCGTGGACTGTGTCCGCTTGTCGCCGCCAGCCAGCAGAAGGAACACGGTGCTGCCGATGCGGGTGTAGTAGATGCGAAACCCTGGCCCGTGATTGATGCGCATTTCAGTTGCCCCACCGCCGACAGGTTTCACATCGCCAGGGTTCCCACTCTTGAAGCGATCAAGCCGCGACAGTATCGCGGCACGGGATGCAGTGTCCGTGATCGTTGCCAGCCAAGCTGTGAAGTCATCGGTGCGCTGGAGATCGAACATCAGGTAGTGTAATCCATAGTTCACAGCATTTCAACGCCCACGGGTCACTCATCCATGCCCCTTGCACGCTCCGGCCCGATACGTGCATCTTCCCCGGCATCGATTGAACCTTCCCGACCCCCGCAGCGACCAACTGAACGCAAGATGAATGCCCATGAGCGAACCGATCACGGACGACGCCTTGATCGCACGGCTCGCCAAGGGCGATCAGCAAGCGATGCCGATGCTGTTTGCACGGCATCGGACGCGCGTGTTCAGATTCGTGCTGCGGCGTGTCCGCAGCGAAGCGGTGGCGGAGGAGCTGGTGAACGAGATCTTTCTGGCGGTGTGGCAGCAGGCTGGACGTTTCGAGGGCACGTCCTCGGCGACCACCTGGATGCTGTCGATCGCGCACAACAAGGCGGTGAGTTCGTTGCGCAAAAAGCGCGACGAAGGGCTCGAGGAGGGCGTGGCGGAGGCCATTCCCGATGACAGCGACAGCGCCGAGACGATTCTCGCCAAGGGCGACAAGGCGGCGGCCCTCAGGGTTTGCCTGAACAGGTTGCCCGACGAACAACGTGTGGTCATGGACTTGGTCTATTACCACGAGCAGAGCGTGAAAGAGGTCGCCGAAGTGCTTGGCATTCCGGAAGCGACCGTCAAGACACGCATGTTTTACGCCCGCAAGAAGCTGTCGGACATGCTGACGGCGGCTGGCATCGATAGGGGTTGGCCATGAGCGACCGCACGGCGCCCGATATGGAGCGCGAAAACATTGAGATGCTGCTGCCCTGGTTCATCACGGGCAAGCTGGATGCGGCTGAAACGAAGGCGGTCGAGAGCTATCTGGCCGCCCATCCCGACATGCGCAAGCAACTCGAGCTGATCGACGCCGAGCGTACCGATACGGTGGTCAACAACGAGGCGATGGGTGCGCCGTCGGCAATTGCGTTGCACAAGCTGATGGGCGCCATCGACTCCAAGTCCTTGGCGCGCCGGTCTGGCTTTGCGAGTTTGGCTGGGTTGGTTCAGAACGGGCTGGATTGGCTGGGCACGCGCTCGGCGCTGGTGCCGGTGGCGGCCATGGCGGCCGTTGCGATCATTCTGCAGACGGGCGCCATCGGCGCGCTGTTGCTGAACCGTCCCGTGGCGAACACGCTCGAGAGCAAGATTTCGCATACGGCGTCTGTGCCAAAGAGCGATCAGGCCGGCACCTTCGCCCTGGTTGGCTTCGCGCCGACTGCGACCGTGCACGATGTCGAGAGGGTGCTCGGGCCGCTCGGGCTCAGCATCGCCGATGGGCCGAAGGCGGGCATTTATCGGGTAAAACTGTCCGACAAGGCGCTGGGCGACACTGAGCGCGATATTCTGATCACGGCGCTCACGGCGCAGCCAGCGGTCATCACGTTCGCCGCCCCGGCGGGGCCTTGAAGGAGATCTGCTGATGGCGCGACTGAAGATGATTGGATTGACGGCGCTGCTGCTGGCGTCGTCCGCCCACGGTGCGTTTGCGGCGACTGCGGCCGGGTTGCCGCCGATGACCGCAGAGCAGTTGCTGGCCTACGCCAAGTCGCTGCCGGCAGGCGGCGGGGGCGGCGTGGTGAACAGCAACACCGGTCCGGGTGGGGCGACGTTTCCAGGGGCGGGTGGCGCGGGTGCGGGATCGGCTGGCGGAGGTGGCGGCGCCGGCGCGACACCTACGGCAAATACAGCCCCGCCGTCCTTCGAGCCGCTACCCGCGACCATCACGGGTCGGTTCCGTCCGAACGAAATCGTGGCCGTTCTGCAGGCCGGCAGCACCATCGATACGGCCCGGGCCGTGGCGCAACAGTTCGGGCTGCAGCTGGAGACGTTCACCCCCTCGCGGCTGTTGCGAACGCCCGTCGTCCGCTTCCGCATCCCCGACGGCCGCCCCGTCCCCACCGTGCTCGCCGCCATGACCGGCGATGCGCGAATGCTCCGGTCACAGCCGAATTTTATCTACGGCCCCGCGGCGGGCCAGGCGCCACGCAAGCCGCTGTTGCCTCAGTATGCGCTGGATGTGATCGGTGCCGGTGACGCCCAGGCGGCTGCGCAAGGCAAACGCCCGCTGATCGCCATCATCGACACCGGCATCGATGAGACGCACCCGGATCTTGCCGGCAGTGTGCGCGATCACTTTGACGCGGTGGGCGACGGCAAGTGGGATTCTGGCGCGCACGGCACCAGCATTGCGGGCATCATCGCGGCTCATGGAAAACTGCTGGGCATCGCGCCGGACGCGACGCTCTTGTCGATCCGCGCCTTCCCGGCAGCCACCAACGAGGCGACGACGGAGTCTTTGCGGCGCGGCCTTGACTGGGCCGCCGAGCAGCACGCCGAGGTCGTCAACATGAGTCTGGCCGGTCCCGAGGATCCGGTGGTGGACGCCACCGTCACGGCCGCCATCGCCGAAGGCATTATCGTGGTCGCGGCCGCCGGCAACGAGGGACCGGGCGCGCCGCCGGCTCATCCGGCCGCCGTAAAGGGCGTGCTCGCCGTAACGGCGACCGATCAGGCCGACAGTCTGTTCGCCCGCGCCAATACGGGCGGGTACATCTCGGTGTCCGCGCCGGGCGTGGACATTCTCTCGGCCTCGCCGGGCGGTGGGTACAGCCTGGAGAGCGGCACCTCCCAGGCCGCCGCCCACGTCAGCGGGTTGGTGGCGTTGCTGCGCGCCATTCGCCCCGATCTTACGCCGGCGGGCGCGCTGGATTTGATGGAACACAGCGCCAAGGACCTTGGCGCGCCCGGCATGGACGACAATTTCGGCGCCGGCCGGATCGATGCCGGAGCGGCGCTGAAGGCGCTTGGGAATGTGCAAGCGGCGGTGAAGTAGGCCACGGCCTCTCCTCTCCCCTCGCTTCTTCAGCGAGGGGAGAGGAGACCGCGTCTCGCAGCCGCCCTCTTCGGCGGCAAGAGCCACGCGGTCGGTGAGGGGCAGTGCCTTGCTCGAATCTTCGTGCTACGTGTACGGATCAAGCGGCTGCCCCTCACCTGTCGCTATTTTCCTCGGCTTCGCCTCGGAGCGACATCCTCTCCCCCGCGAAGAGGCGGTGGAGAGGGTGGCCACGCCTGACCGTCCGCACTCAAATCTTCTGATTGTACGCACCCACCTCTTTGATCGTCCCAAGGTGCCCATCGATCTCGGCGAAGATCGCCTTCATGTTCGCTTCGGATGTCGGGCTTTCGACCACGATCACCAGCTCGGGCTTATTCGAGGACGCGCGCACCAGGCCCCAGGTTCCATCCGCCAGCGTGAAACGGATGCCGTTGACTGTGACGATGTCACGGATGGCCTGGCCGGCCACTGTTTCGCCGCGTTCGGCCTTGCCCTTGAAATGCGCAATCACTCCGTCCACGACCTGGTATTTCACCTCGTCGCCGCAGTGCGGAGACATCGTGGGAGAACTCCAGGTCTTGGGCAGCGCGTCCTTCAACGCGGCCAGCGTCTTGCCGGGATTGCGGTCCAGCATTTCCAGCACCGCCAGACCAGACACAAAACCATCGTCATAACCGCGGCCGAGCGGCGTGTTGAAGAAGAAGTGGCCCGATTTCTCGAAGCCCACCAATGTTCCGTGCTCGTAGTTATAGCGTTTGATGTAGCTGTGCCCGGTCTTCCAATAGGCGGTCTTGGCCCCATTGGCGATCAGCACCGGATCGGTGGTGAATAGTCCAGTGGACTTCACGTCCACCACGAAGCGCGCATTCTTGTGGACCGAGGAAATATCCCGCGCCAGCATCACGCCCACCTTGTCGGCGAAAATCTCGTCGCCGGTGTTGTCGACCACGCCGCAGCGGTCGCCGTCGCCATCAAAACCCAGCGCCAGATCGGCCTTGTGCTCGCGCACGGCATGCGCCATGGCGTGCAGCATGTTCAGATCTTCCGGGTTCGGATTGTAGCGCGGAAAACTGTGGTCGAGCGTGCAGTCGAGCGGCACGACCTCGCAGCCCACGGCTTCCAGGATTTTCTGCGCGAAGGCGCCGGCGGTGCCGTTGCCGCAAGCCGCCACAACCTTGATCTTGCGCTTGAGTTTTTCGCGCTTGGCCAGGTCGGCGCAGTAACGATCCGTGAGATCGGCGACGTAACGGTAGCGACCCCCGTCCCGCGTTTCGCCCTTGCCGGCGAGCACGATGTCCTTCAGCTCCAGCATCTCTTCCGGGCCGAACGTCAGGGGACGTTGCAATCCCATCTTGATGCCGGTCCAGCCGTTGTCGTTGTGGCTGGCCGTGACCATGGCGACGCCTTCGACGTCCAGTTCGAACTGCGCGAAATAGGCCATCGGCGAGAGCGCCAAACCGATGTCGTGCACCTCCGCTCCGCCCGCCATCAGGCCGGCCATCAGGGCCTGCTTCACGCTCGCGGAATAGGAGCGGTAATCGTGCCCGACCACGAAGCGCGCCGGCACGTTTCGCCGCCGCGCCAGTGTCGCGAGCCCCAGGCCGATGGCATTGAGGCCCATCAGGTTGACTTCGGTCGGGAACATCCAGCGGGCGTCGTATTCGCGGAAGCCGGTGGGTTTGACGAGGGGGGTGCGCTCGAAGTCGAAGGAGTTGGGCGTGAGGTCGGCGCGCGGGATGGGGAACATGGGGGCTCCGGAAGATGTCTTGAAAACTTTGAAACTGGTGAGGTGGTGGACTCTCCTCTCCCCCTACTTCGGGGGAGAGGATGTCGCCCGAGGCGAAGCCGAGGACTCAGCGACAGGTGAGGGGCAGCCGCTTGCTCCGTACCGGGGGTGAGAAGGGTGCGTAGCAAGGTGCTGCCCCTCACCGACCGCGTGGCTCTTGCGCTGAAACGCGCTGCGAGACGCGGACTCCTCTCCCCCGGAAAGCGGGGGAGAGGAGTCAACCGCACCGGCTGAGATCTACTGCACCAATACCAGTTCCTGGCCGCGGATGTCGATGTGGCTCAGGCGGCGCAGAAAACTCATCCCCAGCAGCGTCTGGAACAGTTTTCCCTTCTCGGCCACGAACGCTTGCACGTCGCGTACTTCGATGTCGCCGATCTGCACCCGGTCGAGCGTGATCGGCGCGATCTTGGCGTTGCCGTTGGCGGTTTTCGATTCCATCGTGAAGTCGCTCTCGTCAAGCCGGATGCCGATGGCGCGCGCATCCTCATAGCTGAGCGCGACGCCGGTTGCGCCGGTGTCGACCACGGCGCTGATCGAGCGGCCGTTGACTTCGACTTCGGAGAAGAAGTGACCGCCTTCGCCCGCCTGAATGCGAACCTCGCCGCCGGTCGCGTTGGTCTGCACGCGTGGCGACGCGCCGTCGTCCGAGCCATCGTCCGCGGGCGCCGCATAGTGCTCCACGACAGCGCGCGTTACCGATCGAAGGTCGGTGAAGAAATACACGCCAGAAAACACAATCACGCCGATGAACAGCCAACCGGCAGCTTCGCGTGCGAAGTTTGAAGCGCCTGGAGAAACCCGCATGGCTCACCGCTCTTGATCGCCGCGGCCCGTCGCTCATCAGGCGGGGCAGCCCACGACCTCAGCCACGCAACGATAGAAAATCCCCTGAAAACTCATATGACTTCAATCGGCTTAAGAAACTCATACCGAGCAGGCTCTGGTCAAGCGATCCGGGCTTGGTGACCAGGGCGTCGACATTGCCGACCCCAACCGGCCCGACCAGCACGCTCTTGAGCTTTACGGACGCCGCGAAAGCCGAACCGTTCGCCGTTTCGACCGGCACGTTATAGGTGAGCTTGTCGGTGTCGATGCCAATCTGCTGGGCGTCCAGCGTTCGCAGCACAACTGTGGTTGCGCCGGTATCGATGATCATCTGAACGGCTTCGCCATTGATGCTGGCATGCACGATGAAATGCCCGCCCGGCTGGCGGCGCAATTTGATCAGCCGTTCGGTTTCAACCGGAGGGGGAACAGCCAAGCCTGCGCTTTGCGGGGCGACCATGCCAATAAGGTCATCAGCGATCTGCGGCAGCTCGGTTCGGTAGGCATAGAGGAGGCCGGCCCCAACGGCGACGCCAGTCCACATCAGAAGATCGCGCGCGACCAGCGAGGCCTGGCCCTGATAGCGGCGCAACAGGGGCATCGCCACCACGATCAGCAACGCCAACAGGAAAGCCGCGCCCGCCAGCTGCGCGGGGCCAAAGCCATAAAGGTTGCCGGCATCACTGCGCAGCACGATGGCGAAGGCGGCCAACACCAGCAAGATCAGGGCAATCCAGCCGGCCAAATCAGTCTCCTTGGTGGGTCAATTGCTGTTTGCGCGCCGCCGCCGCACTCACGACGGCGCGGCGTCCCGCTTCCGTCAGGTTCGACCAGCGCGCAATTTCCTGGATGGTCCGGAAGCACCCCTCGCACAGACCTGTGGCGTCATTCAGATGACAGACGTCGATGCAGGGGGACGGCGTGGGGGACATGTTGTTTCCTCTCGTAGGGCGCCCGCTATGGCGCCCGCAGGCCGAGCGCCGCCTCGATCTCGGTCATCTGCGGATGCGTGATCCCGGCCTTGCGCAACGCGGCGAAATCCTCCGCAATCACCTGCTGCCAGAGGGTGCCGTCGCCCGGCGCCATGGGCTTATCCTTGTGCGCCAGGTAAGCGGCTCGGGCGTCGCGCCCGCGCCCAAGGAACATCAGCGCATGGCCGCGGTTGGTCTCGGTCGCCAGATCGCCCGGCCGTAGTGAAAGCGCGCGCTCGGTTGCCGCAAGCGCCTTGGCCGGTTCGCGCGCGAACAGCGCCGACCAGCTCACCTCAACCAGGCGCTCCGCAGTCAACACTCCAGGTTTACCGGCGCTGCGGATTTCTTCGGCTTCGATCTCATCGGCGAGCGTCTGTTGGAGCCGCAATGCGTCGGCGTAGCG
>JANMVX010000270.1:0-76541 GCA_031393505.1 Hyphomicrobiaceae bacterium
CGCGCCCTACCAGATGCGGTCATGGCGGAATTGGTAGACGCACTAGCTTGAGGTGCTAGCGGGCGAAAGCTCGTGGAGGTTCGAGTCCTCTTGGCCGCACCAACGTTTCCCCGATAGACTGTCGTCGCGCTTCCTCCAACAGCAGCGAGATAGTCATGGCCGGTCAAGAGATCAATGCCGCGTTACGCGACCTCTATCCGCAGGCCCAGGGCCTTGCGGTCGCCAAAACCCAGCCCAAGCTCGATAAGCATTCGCGCGCCTTTATCGCCCGCTCGCCGTTCCTGTGCATCGGCACGGCGGACGCCTCGGGCCGCGCCGACGTTTCGCCGCGCGGCGATCCCGCCGGTTTTGTGCTGGTGTTGAACGATCAGACGCTGCTGATCCCGGATCGGCCCGGCAACAACCGGCTCGATACCATGGAGAACATTGTCGCCAATCCGAATGTCGGCCTCTTGTTTTTCATCCCCGGCCTGGAAGAGACGCTGCGCGTCAACGGTTTGGCGCGGATTATCGACGATGCGGCCAAGCTCGCCCCGGCCGAGGTCAACCGCAAGACGCCCAAGGCCGGCATCGAGGTGCGTGTCGAGGAGGTGTTCCTGCACTGCGCTAAGGCGCTGAAGCGGTCCAAGCTATGGGACCCTAGCCAGCATGCTGAGCGCGGAGAGTTTCCCAGCATCGCCCGGATCATCCTGGAACAGACGAGTGCGGCCGGGGCGGCGCCGAGCGAGGCGGTCGTGGCCGAGAGCGATGCGTTCGTGGAAGATGATTACAAGAACAATATGTATTGAGGGAGCTGGTGTCAGGACCTTGCGTTTCACAAGTGTCTGACACCCAGTTATTGGCCAGACCATCACACGGCAGAGTACTGGGTGTCAGGCACTTACGAGCCGTAAGTTCCTGACACCGGCCCACGACATACGAAAAATGTAGGTTGGGTTAGCGCGCCAGGGTCCATCGGATGGATCTCGGACGGCTGTTCGCGCGTAACCCAACGGTCCCGGGCGGTGGCGTTGGGTTACGCGCGGAATGAAGACCTCCCACACGGTCGACCGTTCGGGCCGCGCTAACCCAACCTACATTCTGGCTGACGAATGGCGTAGGTTGGGTCAAGCTTTGCGCGACCCAACACCCAAGAGCGCCGTTGCCAAATGTTGGGTCGCGCAAGGACTTGATCCAAGCTGCACGCTGCTTTAACGGGTGCGTCGGTCCAAGTCCGAAACCACAACACCTTGTTCGATAGTCCAACCAAGGTCCGTGGTACGTTTGAAGTCACTGTACTTCACGCGATAGTTTGTTCTCGTTCGGCGATACACATTCGGATCGTCGCCCGGAATTGCATCCAAAGTCGACCAAGCGACTTGTTGCTCGGTCGGTCGAGTAGATGTGAAAGTCACAGGCTTAGCTGATCTGACGCTCTCAATCAGCTCAGCAAATGGGAGTTCTGGTTTCTTGGCGTTGCGGGATTTGACCTCGGCAAACCGATACTGCGCAGACTCTTTGCTGACGCCGCATTTGGCGGCTAGTTGAACCGGGTCTAAACATGCCATGACGATGTGCGTAGGCATCAAAGCGCAAGCAGCAAAATACTTGGCCTGGTGCTCCGCAGATTCGCTAGCTGAGCGAAACGACTTGAGCAGATTTCCTGCTTGGAGCCTCGCGGCGGGAGCAGGATGCCCCAGCAGCAAATGCGCGAGTTCATGAAAAAGTGTCATCGTTGATCGCGGTACGTTCGCTTCGATCTGTTCGCGAATAGATTTCTTGATATGGATGCTTTTCGCCTTTGGAAAGGCGCGAGCCTCAGCATTACCCATTTCGTTGTCCGGGCGTACAACGATAGTTATGCCCTGCAGCGCTGGCGTCTCTTCAATGAACTTGTCCAGATTTGTGATGCGCGGCATTGGATTCCCAGTGCCCGCTATTTTAGCGTGCAAGGCTTCAGCAACTCGTTCGATATCAGCGTTGCTTCGGCGTGGCACGCCATAGTCATCGGTTTGGTCCATACAACCTCCTTGGAGTGTCTCATCAGCAAACCCGCAGGTGTGGCTTAAATTGATTGCGGGTCGGGCCTCGATGACATTGACCTGAACTCTGCAATCGCGTTGCTATTTTTCCTTACGAACTCCCTTGAACGGCGTGTGATCCTTCTTGCCGTCCATGAATTTTCCGGTATCGGCATCACGCTTGGTCCAAGTGTCGGTCTTGGGATTGAGTACTTGACTTCGGTCCTTGACAGCTCCGTTACGATGTCCATCGCCTTTGGGCGGATTTGTTGCCATAATTGTGCCTTTCAATTGATCTTCGACGCCAACTATTGCTTCTTTCACAAACCTCAACTACACCCACTCGTCCCACCACAAGTATCGCACTTCATGCACGTCCCATTGCGCACCAGCGTGAAATTCCCGCATTCGCCGCAGCTGTCGCCTTCGTAGCCCTTTAGGCGCGCTTCAGCGGCGCGATGGCCGGCGATGACGGCTTTTGGAGCGGGAGCCGTTGCAGATTGCGGGGATGTCTCTAGAGCCAGCGACCCCATCGTGACGGCGCCCGTCGCCGATGCCGTGTTCGCCGCCGGATAGGCGGTGCGCAGACCATCCTGCAGCGCCGTGACTGGCATGTTGGCGAACGCCACCGCCGCCCCCTCGGCGGGACCGCGCGGCACGATCCGCCCGACCATCTGGCCGCGGGTAAAGCCGTGACTGACGACGCGGGTCGCCGGAAGCGCCGGTTTCTCGACGCGCCCCGGTTCGGCTGGGCCGACGTCGGTGTCGCTGTAGTTGTCCGGTTCGACATGGGCGAGGTCGTTGCGGGCGAGGTAGGACACCGCCAGCTCGCGGAAAATGTAGTCCAGTACGCTGGTCGCGTTCTTGATCGTTTCGTTACCCTGCACCAATCCGGCCGGTTCGAACCGTGTAAAGGTGAAGGCGTCGACGTACTCTTCCAGCGGCACGCCGTACTGAAGCCCGAGCGAGATCGCAATCGCAAAATTGTTCATCAGGGAGCGGAAGGCTGCGCCCTCCTTGTGCATGTCGATGAAGATCTCGCCGATGCGGCCGTCCTCGTATTCGCCGGTGGTGAGATACACTTTGTGCCCGCCAACCGTGGCCTTTTGCGTGTAGCCTTTGCGACGGCCCGGCAGCTTTTCGCGCGACCGCACCTGCTCGATGATGCGCTCCACGATGCGCTCGGCAGCCGCCGTCGCCCGCACGGTTGCGGGGTGTGCGGACGAGAGCAGCATCTCGGGCGCGTCCTCGTCGTCCTCGACGGCGGCCATCACCGACGCCGAGAGCGGCTGGCTCAATTTGGAACCGTCACGGTAGAGAGCATTGGCTTTCACACCCAGCTTCCACGACAGCTGGTATGCCGCTTTGCAATCCTCGACCGTGGCGTCGTTGGCCAGGTTGATGGTTTTGCTGATGGCGCCGGAGATGAACGGCTGCGAGGCCGCCATCATGCGGATGTGGCTGTCCACGGAGAGATAGCGTTTGCCTTTACGGCCGCACGGATTGGCGCAGTCGAACACGGGCAGATGCTCGTCCTTCAGGCCCGGCGCGCCTTCCAGCGTCATCGCTCCGCAGCAATATTCATTGGCCGCGTCGATGTCCTTGCGGGAAAAACCGATCTCGGCCAGCAGTTCGAAATCAGGCGCATTCAGACGATCGGGCGGGATTTTCAGCGTCGAGGTGCAGAACTCCTCGCCGAGCGTCCACTTGTTGAATACGAATTTGATGTCAAAAGCAGTTGCCAGCGAGCCTTCGACGATGGCGATCTTTTCCGGCGTAAACCCCTTCTTGAGCAGCGCGTCGTGATTGATGCCGGGGGCAGTCTTCAACGTGCCGTTGCCGACCGCGTAGGAGATCATGGCCTTGGCCGCGGCTTCGGAATAGCCGAGTTTTGCCAACGCTTCCGTTACGGTCTGGTTGATGATCTTGAAGTAGCCGCCGCCGGCCAGCTTCTTGAATTTGACCAGCGCAAAGTCGGGTTCGATGCCGGTGGTGTCGCAATCCATGACCAGGCCGATGGTGCCGGTGGGGGCGACGACGGAGGCCTGCGCGTTGCGATAGCCGTGCTCCTGGCCCAGTTCCAGCGCGCTGTCCCACGCCTTGCGGGCGGCGGCAATGAGCCGGGCATCCGGGCACGAGCCTGAGTCCAGCGGGACGGGCGTGGTCGCCAGTTTCTCGTAGCCGCCCTCATGGCCATAGGCCGCGCGGCGGTGATTGCGCATGACGCGCAGCATGTCCTTGGAATTGTCCGTGTAGCCCGGAAACGCACCCAGCTCCTTGGCCATTTCGGCGGACGTCGCATACGAAACGCCGGTCATGATCGCGCTCACCGCGCCGCAAATCGCGCGGCCGGATTCCGAGTCATAGGACAGGCCCGACGCCATCAGATACGCACCGATGTTGGCAAACCCCAGGCCGAGCGTGCGGTAGCGATAGCTCAGCTCTGCGATCTGACGCGACGGGAACTGCGCCATCATGACGGAGATTTCGAGCACCACGGTCCACAGGCGGACGGCGTGTTCGAAGGAGGGAATGTCGAAGTCGGAAGAAGAAAGTCGTGAAGTCGTGAAATCGCCAAATCGTGAAGTCGGGTCGCCCGATTTGGCGATTTCACGATTTGGCGATTTCACGTCTTCTTGCCTAAATCGCATCAGATTCAACGACGCCAGATTGCACGCCGTATCGTCCAGGAACATATATTCCGAGCACGGATTGCTGGCGCGGATCGGCCCCGAGCTGGCGCAGGTGTGCCAGTCGTTGATGGTGGTGTGGAACTGGATGCCCGGATCGGCGCAGGCCCAGGCGGCATGGCCGACCTTGTCCCACAGCTCGCGGGCTTTCAGCGTCTTGATGACATTGCCTTTTATGCGCCCGGTCAGGTTCCAGTCGCCATCGCTGTCGACGGCCTTGAGGAATTCATCGGTGACGCGTACGGAGTTATTCGAGTTCTGTCCGGCGACAGTTCTGTACGCCTCCGAATCCCAATCGGTATCGTAGGTGTCGAACTCGATGTCCTTGAAACCCTGTTTGGCGAACTGGATGACGCGCTGGATGATGTTGTCGTTGACCAGCGATTTCCGGGCCGCGCGGACTTCGCGCTTGAGCGCCGGGTTCTTGGTAATGTCGAAGCAGGCGTCGGCCTCGCCTTCGCAGTTCACGCAGGCCTTCATGATGGCCTTGAGGTGCCTTTGCACGATGCGCGAGCCCGTCACCAGGGCGGCGACCTTTTGTTCTTCCTTCACCTTCCAGTCGATATAGCTCTCGATATCGGGGTGATCGATATCAACCACCACCATTTTCGCCGCGCGCCGCGTGGTGCCGCCCGACTTGATCGCGCCCGCCGCCCGGTCGCCGATTTTCAGGAAGCTCATGAGGCCGGAAGACCGTCCGCCGCCGGACAGTTTTTCGCCTTCTCCACGCAAACGGGAGAAGTTAGAGCCCGTACCAGAACCGTATTTGAACAGCCGCGCCTCGCGCACCCACAAGTCCATAATGCCGTTGTCGCCGACGAGATCGTCTTCGACCGACTGAATGAAGCAGGCGTGGGGTTGGGGATGCTCGTAGGCGGACGTTGATTTGGTCAGCTGGCCGGTGGCGTGGTCGACATAGAAGTGGCCCTGGCCGGGGCCGTCGATGCCGTAGGCCCAATGCAGGCCGGTGTTGAACCACTGCGGCGAGTTCGGCGCGCACATCTGCATGGCGAGCATGTAGCGGTGCTCGTCGTAGAAGGCGCGCGCGTCGTCTTCGCTCGAGAAGTAATTGCCCTTCCAACCCCAATAGGTCCAGGTGCCGGCCAGCCGGTCGAACACTTGGCGCGCGTCGGTTTCGCCGCCCAGGCGCTCAGCCTCGGGGATCGTCGACATTGCGCGCTCATCGGCGACCGAGCGCCAGAGCCATGAGGGAACGCTGTTCTCTTCGATGCGCTTGAGCGCCTTGGGAACGCCGGCGCGGCGAAAATACTTCTGCGCCAGGATATCGGCAGCGACCTGGCTCCACTGCGCGGGAACGGCGAAACCGGCGTTGCGGAACACGATCGACCCGTCCGGGTTCTTGATCTCACTCACCGCCTGGCGGAACGCGATTTTCTGGTAGGCCGACTTGCCCGCTTCGGTGAAGTGACGATCGATCCGCATGCTCGTTCCCCCGGCGAAATCGCACGCGGGAACATTGCCCGGCGTTGCGCAAAATTGATCTGAAATGGCCCCCTCCGACTCGGGGTAAACCCGAAGCCGGCACGCAACGCAACGCGCACGCAAACGCATCCCGCTGATAATCGCGGGAGATGACAAAGCAACAGTGTGGCGACTAGGATTGGCCCCTTGCGACGGGGCGAAACTCGGCGGAATTACGCACCGCGACTGGCCTGAGACAGAACCTATGTCGATTCGGGCGGGCTGTCTCGATTATTCAGCATGTTGTGGTTTGTTGCATCGCCACCTACTACCTATAGATTTTTCGCGGGTACGGCTTGTGGAGGAGCTGTTGGTATTTCTGGCGGCCGGGGGCGGATTTGGGCGCTTGAAAGGCAGCATTGCGGCAATTGCGACACAGCCATGGGTAGTGGTCCCGGACCCTGGACAGGTGCGGCGGTGCGGTGCCATATGGCCCCAGCACATCAACGGGCCGGAATCGATACGTCATGGGCATTTTCAGCGAAATTTTCGTCTGGTGGGGCGGCAACACCTGGGGCACGCGCTGGGAGACCATGCGGCACGGCAAGAAAGTTGGCGCGGACGACCAGGGCAACATCTATTACGTGCAGAAGCGCGGCATCGGCCCGCTGGGCGTGCCCCGTCGCTGGGTGGTTTACAAGAACTATGCCGAAGCCTCGCACATTCCGCCCGAATGGCACGGCTGGATGCATCACACGGTGGCCACGCCGCCGACGGAGGAAAAATACATCCCCCGGCCGTGGCAGAAACCCCACAAACCCAACATGACCGGCACGCGCGAAGCCTACCGTCCCGCCGGCAGCCTGCTCGGCGCGGGAAAACGCGCGGCGTCGACCTCCGACTACGTGCCCTGGAAGCCTGAGTGATGACCGCCGCCCCGCCCAAATCGCTGGCGGATGCGCAGACCTGGGACGCCAAGGGCTACGCCCTGAACGCGCGGTTTGTCTCGGATCTGACCGGCGACGTTTTGGCGTGGCTTGCTCCCAAGCCCGGCGAGCGCATTCTGGATGTCGGCTGCGGCGATGGCGCCGTGACGGAAAAACTCGCGGCCGCCGGCTGCCAGGTGGTTGGCATCGATCCCAGCCCGTCCATGCTCGTGTCGGCCAAGATCCGAAAACTCGACGCCCGGCTCGGCGACGTGCTGACGATGGCGTTTGATTGTGAATTCGACGCTGTCTTCTCCAATGCCGTCCTGCATTGGGTGCGCAAGCCGGAGGCGGCCGCGCGCGCCATGCGCAAGGCGTTGAAGCCGGGCGGGCGCCTTGCGGCCGAATTCGGCGGGCATGGCAATGTTGCGGCTGTAGCGACAGCCCTTCGCGCGGCGGCAAAACTGCACGGCGGCGATGCTGGCCTGGCCGCCCCGTGGTTCTATCCGACGCCGGACGAATATTCCGCAATCCTCACAGCGGCCGGCTTCAAGGTCGAGCGCATCGGCCTGTTCCCGCGCCCAACCCCGCTGCCGACGGGCGTCGAAGGCTGGCTGGAGACCATGCGAAAACCGTTCTTCGACCAGTTCCCCGGCGAAAAGCGCGCCGAGGTGCTGGCCGACGTGCTTGAGTTGTTGCGGCCCTCGCTCTGCGACACCCACGGCAAATGGACCGCCGACTACGTGCGCCTGCGCGTCCTGGCGACGACGATTTAACGCGCCACGTCGGCGCCGCGTTTGAATGGGATGGCGTTTGCGGCGTAGGGGCGACCCACGGGTCGCCCCGACGCCACTGAGCGACGTCGTATGCGCGATAGAATTGTTACATGATGCGCCTGACGCGATTCGACACCGGGAGCGCCTGACGACATGACCACACTTTTCGCCCGGATCGGCGCGCCGCTTGCGGCCTGCCTAGTGTTCACTACCCTTTTCGCCGCCCCCGCCCAGGCCGACAAGATCGCCAACAAAATGGCGGTCTTCGCTTTCCTCGACAAGGTCACCGCGCGCATTTCCAAAAAGGCGGTGCCCTTGAACGCCACGGTCCTGTTCGGTTCGCTGAAGGTCACCGCGCGCGCCTGCTTCACGCGGCCGTTGACCGAGGAACCCAAGACCACCGGCTTTGTCGAGGTGCAGGACCAGAAGCTGGACGGCAGCATCGTCACGATCTTTTCCGGCTGGATGCTGGCGCAAAGCCCCGGCCTGCACGCCGTCGAGCATCCGGTCTATGACGTCTGGCTGACCGACTGCGACAAGCCGGGCAACGCGCCAGTCGCCGCCGCCGCCGCGCCAGCGCAGCCGCCCGCCGCCAAGCCGGTGAAGCAGGCCAAGGCCGCCGGCGCAGCGCCCGCTACCGCGGCAGATGTGTTCCAGGACGCCGCCGATCCCGCCCTCGGTCCGGCCGCGGACCCGAACCTCCTCGATCCCGCCGCCGCCGAGGCGCAACCGGGCGACGCCACCACCGTGCCGGACGTGCTGCCGCTGAAAAAGCATCGCGTGAAGCGGCAATAATCTTGCGCAAGCCGCACCAACCGGTGGCCCACCCGCCCTAATCACAGCGCCGCGCTTGACACGCTTCCCGCGCGCTCCTTATATCCGCCAGTCTTACGCAAGGACGGCGGGATAGCTCAGTTGGTTAGAGCGGCGGAATCATAATCCGTAGGTCCCCGGTTCAAGTCCGGGTCTCGCTACCACTCTTCTTGCGGCGCGTCGGCGGACGAAACGCTTGCCAAACGCTCAAGCCGCGTGGAACTGTACCCGCCCAAGACAGTTCTGGCGCTATCAATGCCGTTTGACCTGCCCCTCAACGAACCAACCCTGCGCCTCGCCGCCTTCGTGTCGGTGCTGGCAATCGTGGCCCTGGCAGAATTTTTGCGCCCGCGCCGGCGCAAACAGTTCCCGCGCTGGACGCGCTGGCCGACCAACCTCGGCATGGTCGCCCTGGCGACACTCGCGGTCCGGCTCCTGAGCTTTCTCGGCGGCCATGTCGCCCTCCCGATGGTCGCAGTCGCCGCCGCCCTGCTGGCAGAGCAGAGCGGCTGGGGCCTCCTGCACGGGCTGGCCTGGCCGCTCTGGCTGGAGGCCATCCTCGGCTTTATCGCCCTCGACTTCGCCATCTGGCTCGCCCACGTCGCCTCGCACAAAGTCCCGCTGCTGTGGCGCGTGCACCGCGTGCATCACGCCGACCGCGACTTCGACGTCACCACGGCGCTGCGCTTCCACCCCATCGAGATCGTGCTCTCGATGCTGTACAAAGTCGTCTGGGTGCTGGCGCTCGGCCCCTCCGTGGCGACCGTGATCGGGTTCGAGGTGGTCCTGAACGCCCTGGCGATGGTCAACCACGCCAACCTCGCGCTGCCGCTGCCGGCCGACCGGCTGCTGCGGCTGCTGATCGTCACGCCCGACATGCACCGCGTGCATCATTCGGTGCGGTCGAGCGAGCACAACCACAATTTCGGGTTCAATTTGGCGGTCTGGGACCGGGTTTTTGGGGTTTATACGGACCAGCCGGTTGATGGGCACGAGGGGATGACGATCGGGCTGATGGAGTTTCAGACGGAGGCGCCGGTGCGGTTGGGGTGGAGTTTGCGGTTGCCGTTTTGGGGGCGGTGAGGGGGGGCACAGAAGCAAACGTGATCTGGACGACGGTCGGCTGACCTTCCAACCCTATCCCTTTAGCAACTTGTCCAGCTGTTGCTGCACCGTTCGCCCGATCCTGAAATTGAACTTGCGCCAGAAGGCGTAGAACGCCTCGCATGTTTCGAACTCACCCTTCGGCGTCTTGAGATCAGAAATCGTCTGTACCGCGCCGATATACTCGCGCGTCGTCGAGGACCGCCGTTTCGATCCGATCCGCCAGGTCTCCTGCACGATGAGATCGAGATCCTCGACGCGCCCATCGCTGGCCTCATTGAGAGTGTAGATAGCTATCAACGACAGATGCGTTCCATAGTCCTGGAACGGACGGAATGTGCCCGGCCACTTAAGCTGTGGGTACCGAAAGTATGTGTTGCCCGTATAAAGCGTGATGCGGCTCTGCGTCTGCCCTGAAACGCGCCCGGTCTTGCCCACCCTCCGCCGCGCCGCCTTGATATCGAGCGCATGCGGAACATCACCAAAGGCCGGTCCGGCGATCTCGACATCAGGATAGCCCCGCTCGGTGCCGCGTTGCGCTGCGGCGCCTTTCACCGCGCCCAGCTCGCCGATCAGGAACGCGATCAGCGAGACCTCCAACACATTCGCCAACGCCGCCGGTTCCTTCGGCAACGGCAGAAAATGCCCACCCGCCTTGAGCTTGGCCTGCAATTCCGCCTCGTCCTCCGCAGTGACCGGAAACGATGGCGTCTTGCCTGCGCGATACACGGCCACCGGCTCCAGCCGATACCGTCCGCAGGCGGCGCGCAGCCAAGCCAGCAGCTTGTCGCGACCCTCATCTGCCGGTAGTGGCCGCTTGACCATGTTTCCCCCGTGGAGATCGCCTATCTCAACTCGTCTGCCCGGCGATCACGCAGATACACTGTCAAAACCAAAGCGCCGATTCGGCTGTAGCCGCAGACTCGGTTTCGGCGGCCGAACGGAAATAGCAAATTGACGCCGATCCTCATTTGTTCTATTAACGTTCCAAGAACGAAAGTGTCAAGGGGGCATCGGATGCTCAAAGCAATCAGCCTGTTCACTGGGGTTGGCGGCCTGGACTACGGTTTTGATGCCGCCGGGTTCCAAACGGCGGTGGCGCTGGAAATGGACGCCGTCAGCTGCCGCACGCTGCGCCTCAACCGCGACTGGCCGCTGATCGAACGCGACATCCACGCCGTCCCCTCAAAGGAGCTGCTCCGCGCGGCAAAACTGAAAA
Organism: Hyphomicrobiaceae bacterium; assembly: GCA_031393505.1. Taxonomy (GTDB): domain Bacteria; phylum Pseudomonadota; class Alphaproteobacteria; order Rhizobiales; family Hyphomicrobiaceae; genus JANYHF01. The sequence goes on from JANMVX010000270.1 coordinate 10,951, forward strand.
AGGGGCAGGCGGACGTTCTGATCGGCGGCCCGCCCTGCCAGCCCTTTTCCAAATCCGGCTACTGGGCGCGCGGCGACGCGCTGCGCCTGGACGATCCCCGCGCCGATACGTTGACGGCCTACCTGCGCGTGCTGCGCGATACGCAGCCAAAGAGCTTCCTGCTTGAGAACGTCACCGGCCTCGCCTACAAGGGCAAGAGCGAAGGGCTCGACCGCATTCTCGCCGGCGTCGCGCAGATCAACCGCGAGACTGGCAGCGACTACCGCCCGGTCTGGCAGGTGGTGGACGCCGCCAGCTACGGCGTGCCGCAGCACCGCGAGCGCGTGTTCATCGTTGCGAGCCGCGACGGCAAGACGTTCAAGTTTCCTGAGGCCACGCACGGCGACGCGGGCCAGCCGGATGTGGCCAAAGAGCCCTATCGCACGGCCTGGGATGCGCTCGGCGATCTGCCTCAGCACCCCAACGATCCCGCGTTGAAAATGGGCGGCAAATGGGCCGATCTGCTGCCCAGCATCCCGGAAGGCGAGAACTATCTCTGGCACACGCCACGCGGCGGCGGCCTGCCGCTGTTCGGCTGGCGCACCCGGTTCTGGAGCTTTCTCCTAAAACTCTCCAAGGACCGCCCGTCCTGGACCATCCAGGCCCAGCCGGGACCGGCGACCGGGCCGTTCCACTGGACCAACCGGCGGCTGTCGGCGCAGGAACTGTGCCGGTTGCAGACATTTCCGGAGGGGATGCGGTTCGACTGCGGGCTCGGCGAAGTGCAGCGGATGCTGGGCAACGCCGTGCCGTCGCTGGTGGCGGAGGTGATCGCGCGGGAAATGCTGCAGCAGTTGTTTGGGGAGGAGGTGAGGGGGGACGGGCCGGTGTTGCTGCCGGTGCGGCGGGCGGCGGCTCCGCCGCCGGAGGCGGTGCGGGCGGTGGCGCGGGGGTTTTTGGCGCTGGCGGGGGAGCACGCCGCGCATCCGGGGACGGGGTTGGGGAACAGGGCTAGGGTGAGGGTGGCGGCTTAGGGGTATAAATCGATGCAACAACGGGAAACACTATGCAAAGTGGGATTCGGCGAGTTTATTTTTATGATCTCGAATTAGGCGTGAACAAGGAGAAAGCAACTCCGCCGCCAATGGATGATGTTTTGCGCGCTATCAAGGCTCGTGTTGACGCACGGCAGGCCGTGCATCCAATAAACAAGCGGACAGCTCACCTTGAGATTGGGGATATGACAGTTGATTCAGTGAATAATTGCGCCATATTGTTGTTAAAATATCTGACACAACCTTGCCTGATCCATATTTCTCAAATCCCAACGCTGGAACTTCTCGAGTTGCGCGAAAAGAGGATGGAGAAGGTCGCGGGTTTGGCGCACATTTGCTGATTTCGACATTGCAAGAGTCGGATCGCCCAAATCACTACTTGGCATTGCTCGAAAAAAATCAAGGCCTGCACCGGAGCTTCGTCGAGAGGTTGCTGCAGGCCGTTTTGCGAGGTCAGTACAAAGAGGATGAAGATTTCTTTTCTTGTGCTGACAGCACAGGTGCGCGCAATCGAGACGGCAAGTCAAAGCTCGTGAAATTCCGACCAATGATAACTTTCACTGGGCATCCCTCCGAAACGCTAATTCAAGAACTTGATGGCGGAACAATAAAAGACATTGTGCTGACTAAAGACAATGCTATGGTGCCATTCGGTTCCCAGGTTTGGCTCAAAAGTAGTGAGAGTACGTTACGGCTAAAAGCATCTGCCAGAGGACCGCTGACTCGAGTGATCGATTCCGTGCGATCCGCCCTAAAGGAGCCTGATGCAAAAAAATATCAAAAAGCGAGAGTTCGATTTGTAAAGCCTGATAAGACGACAGATAGCGTCGAGTTTGATTTGACAACCGGTAATCCAATAGATGAAAAATATGTAAAGTCACGTTTGATATCCGACATCGAGCCGATCATGGATGATAGCTCTGATAGTATCGTCGAGCATTTTTCGGATCGGTTAGTTGTTGAATTAAAGGGCCATCGGGCCGCAGGCGGAAGCATTTGATGGTGGGTGCAATGAGTATTGATTGGATTGCGCTTCGGTACGAGTTGGGAAGGTGGGCTGCATACAGGCGGATCAATCATCCGTCGATGTCGCTTTACGTATGGGTCTTGCCTCTTCTTCTCTCAGTTCCCGTGACACTGTTATGGGCACTGTTGCCCATCAAGCCATCGCTGGTCGCAACGAGCGGCGGGCTCTTAGCAAGCATCCTAATTGTAGTGGCGACGTTGCCTGGGTTTTACATTGCCGCTCTCGCTGCCGTCGCGACTTTTGATCGACCCGAAATGGACGAAGCGATGCCGGATCCGTGCCCCACTATTCCAGTATTGCGTTCTGGTCGATGGATTGACGCAGAGTTGACGAGGAGGTCATTTCTGACCTACCTGTTTTCGTATCTATCTATTATGAGTATCTTAGTCGCAGTATTATGTGTCGGAGGCCAGCTGGTAGGGCCATATTTGGTGGCGATTTTGAAGTCGGTAACTAATGTCGCCACGCGCCAGCACATGTCGTGGTATATAGGTTTGTCGTATATGTCTGTCTTACTGTATCTTTGCGCTAGTATTGCTGTATCGACTCTGCACGGAATCTACTTTATCTCGGAGCGAATGCATCAACCACACTGATTCGCGTAATAGCTTATTCTTGGTAATTGAATCCCCCTACCCCTCATACCGATACCCCACCCCTCTGACCGTCACGATCACCTCCGGACGCGCCGGATCCCGCTCGATCTTCGCCCGCAGCCGCGAAATCCGGATGTCCAAACTCCGGTCCAGCGGGGTCCACCCCCGCCCATGCGCCAGCAGCACCAGTTCGTCGCGCGACAGTGCCCGGTTCGGATGCCCGGCGAACACAGCCAGCAGGCTCTGCTCCATCAGCGTCAGCGGGATCGGCGCACCGGCGCCCGACACCAGCCGCCGGCTCGCGGGGTCGTAGCGGCAGTCGCCGAAGCGGGCGCCCTGCCCCTCCAGCCGTCCCTGCTCCAGCCCGCGCGCCACCGACAACCGCCGCAAGATCGCTTTTACCCGCGCCAACACTTCGCACAACTCCGCCGGTTTGGCCAGGCAGTCGTCGGCGCCGGCTTCCAGACTGCAGATGCGGGCGAGGCAGTCGGCGCCCGAGGCCAGCATCAGGATGCCGAAGCGGTTGCGGGCGCTGAGGCGGCGGGCCAGCGCCAGGGGGTCGGCGTCGGGCAAGTCGTCGTCGAGGATGACCAGGTCGGCGCCGCGCTCGCCAAGCAGGCGGTCGAGGCGGTAGGCGCTGGCGACCGGGGAGAGGGCGAAGCCGTGCTCGGTGAGATAGGCGTCCATCGGGACGGAGCGGGCGGGATCGGGGGAGAGGACGGCGAGGTGCGCGGCGCGTTGCCGACTATCGAAGGGCATGGCGAACTCAACTCCATCATGTTTCGGCTCTGAAACATGGGTCGCGGCGGGGCGACGGTTGGTTCGAAACTGTGTTGCGACGCGCCCGGCCCCATAGACCAGATGGGAGGCGATGCAACGGTCGCCAAGAGGGCCGGGGCAAATATTGTTGCGCGGAATTACCGCGCGCGATCCGTGGCTTACGCGGAAGTGCGGGTGGCGCAACGGGGCGCATCGTGGACACAACAGGACGCAACAGCCAGTGCCTTGATTCAACAGCGCGGGAGCGTGCTCTTCGGCGTGGCGGCGGCGATGGCCTGGCGCGTCTCCAGAATGAGCGTGGCGATGGCGAGCGCGGCGTCATGCATCTGCATCACGGTGCCGGCGGCCTCGGGTCCCTCGAACTGCTTGCAGACCTGCGCCAGCCGGAAAGCGCCCAAGTTGAGCGAGACGCCCTTCAGGGTGTGCACGGCCATGCGCCAGGATTTGCAATCGTGGGCGGCTTTCAGGTCGGCGACATACTTGGGCGTTTCGGCCAGGAACAGCTCCAGAACCTCGTTGCGCAGCACCGGATCGCCGAGCGTTTGGTGGTCCAGATGTCGCAAATCGAGCAGCGGCTGGCCTTCGAGCGCCACGGGGGTGGGCGCGTCCATCTCGGATCCGAAACTCTGCATGCCTGAGCGTTCCATCTCTGCGCCTTCGGGATTTCCCGTAACACACCCGCTGAGAGCCAGTTTTAGCCACCGTGCGCTAAAGTCCGGTTAAGGCCGGGCGCATTCCCAGCGCGACCACCACGATTCCGCCAAAAACCACGGCGACTGATAGACCGAACCTGGGTTTATGCCATGCTATCAACAGGATTGTTGCGTACGGTTTATGCAACCGTGGCATTGCGGCTGGGCGTGGCCGGATGACTAGGCTAGGCTGGAGACCGTCGCATCGGGGGCTGATGCAACCGGTCGGTCTGCGTGGCCTGCGATGAGTTTCTGGGGGACGTTGCCGATGGCTCTCGAGCCGCAAACAGGGCCGCAGGCGATCATGCCAGGTGCGCAAGGCGCCGGGCCGCGTCCGCTGGCGCCCGAGCCGGCCGACGCCGCTTATGAGGACCTTGGCGGCAACGGCGGTCCGGTTCGCCGCATGCGGACGCGCAATGACGCCGCCCCGCGCGTCGGCCGCCGCCGCACCGGCCCGGCACGCGAGCGCATCGCCGCCAATGACGACGCGCCCTCCATCGGCACGCTGATCTATTCGCTGCAGCAGCAACCCTCCGGCGCGCCGTTCTACTACGCCGCCATCGGGACGGGGATCTGGGCCATCCTGGGCCTGCTGCTCGGCTACGGCCTGATCGTCAGCGGCCTGAAGCCCACCGACCATCTGCTGGACGTGCTGACCCGCCCCGCCACCATCGCGGCGGTGGCGCTGATCGTGGCGCCGATCGCCGTCATCTGGTTCCTCGCCCTGCTGATCTGGCGCGCGCACGAACTGCGCCTGATGTCGTCGGCCATGACCGAGGTGGCGCTGCGGCTGGCCGAGCCGGACCGCATGGCCGAGCAGTCGATCGCGGCGCTGGGCCAGTCCGTGCGCCGGCAGGTGTCGGCCATGAACGACGCCATTTCGCGCGCCATTGGCCGGGCTGGCGAGCTCGAGGTGCTGGTGCACAACGAGGTTTCGGCGCTGGAGCGCTCCTACGACGAGAACGAGAACCGCATCCGCAACCTGATCGACGAACTGGTCAGCGAGCGCGAGGCGCTCTCGAGCGGGTCGGACCGCATCGCCGATACCTTGAAGGGCGTCGGCCAGCAGATTTCCGAGAACATTTTTCAGGCCGGCGCCCAGGTGGCCGAGGAGCTGTCGGATCGCGGCAATGTGCTGCAATCCTCACTGTCCATGATCAGCCAGCGCGTCGGGTCCGAACTTCCGATATTGCTGGAGAAACTGTCGCGCGAGCAGGAGCGCCTGTCGGAAGTCGTGGTCGGGGCGACCACCAATCTCGACCAGCTGCAGGAAGCCCTGGACGACCGCACCACGCGGCTGGACTCGAGCATCGGCATGCGCACCAAGCAGCTGCAGGGCGTGCTGCAGGAGTATTCGACCACCATCGACGGCGCCATCGCCGAGCACGCCGACACGCTGCAGAATCGTTTGGGCGAGTTGACCCAGGCGATCGAAAACACCAATACGCATATTGCCGACGTCCTGTCCGGCCGCACCGACGCCCTGGACGCCGCGCTGGTGGAACGAACCAAGGCCATCGATCACGCCTTCGCCACCCGCATGGCCGAGATCGACGAGAGCATCGAGCGCTCCAGCCTCGCGGTGGAAAGCGCTATTTCGCGCGGCCTGAAATCCGTCGAAGCGGCGGTCGCCGAGGGCGCGAGCGTGGTCGATGGCGCCATCGGCAACCGCGTCGATCTCTTGCGCTCGGCACTGGAGCGGCACGCCGGCGCCATGGGCACGACGCTGCGTCAGCAGTCCGAGCAACTGGAGACCACATTGGTCCAGGGCCTGGACGCCATGCGCCGCAATTCCGAAACAATCGCCACGCAGTCGGCGCAAACGGTGAGCGGCCTGTCGCAGCAGGGGCGCATGCTCAAGGATGTGTCGGAGGGCCTGCTCAATCAACTGCAGAGCCTTGTCGACCGTTTCGATCAGCAGAACCGCATCGTCACGCAGGCGTCTACCTCGCTCGAAGCCTCGCACGGGCGGTTGACGAACACCTCGCGGGACATGGCTGGCCAGCTTGGCAAGCTGTCGCAAGACATCAACGCGATGACCGCCAACGTGCAAACCCACCTTGAGCAACTGCCGGCCGCCGCACGCGAAAGCGCCAGCGGGGTCCGGCTGGCCTTGCAGGACCAGATCCGGGCGCTCGACCAGTTGACATCGGTGTCGCGCGAACAGCGAACCATGCGCGATGTCATGCCGACGGACAACCAGGACCTGTTGATGCGGCGCACGCCGCCAACCCAGTTGCCGCCTCCTGTGTCACTCGCAGCCCTGCCCGTTTCGAGCGGCACCGGCCGTGACGCCTGGTCGCTCGGCGATCTTCTGGCCCGCGCCTCGCGCGACGAGGCCGACGCGCCGCCTGCCCACCAGGCGCGCCCGGCTGGCATCGACCTCGGCGCTATCGCCGCCGCCATCGACCCCATGACCGCCGCAACAGCCTGGGCGCGCCACCGTATTGGTGAGCGGGGCGTCATCAACCGCATGATCTATACCTTGAGCGGTCAGCTGACGTTCGATCAGATCGCTTCCCGGCTGCGCATGGATGCCGACTTTCGCAACATGGCCGACCGCTACATCGCTGATTTCGAGCGTGTGCTGACCCAGGCCGAACAGCGCGATCCCACCGGCCAGGCGCTGTTGTCGCAGATGCAGACCGAGACCGGACGCGTGTTCCTGCTGCTGGCCCATGCCAGCGGGCGTGTCGGGCAGTAAGGCCGCGATTCGAGATCTCCCTGTTCGTTGCGTGCGAATCTTCCTTGACAGTTAAGCCTTTGGGGAATCAACTTTGATTCAGTATGGTTACTAGCGCCGTAGAGCGTCAGCCATACGCGCAGCGCGAACGCTTCCAACCAGAGGGGCGGCGCGCACACTGGGGGAATATTGCGAAGGGGGTCCGGACCATGTCCGCACGCAATCGCCAAGGGATCGCCGACGGCGCATCTGGGAGCCAAGGGCCCGACGCTCGCGCGCCAGATGGCGCCCAATCCTGGACCTATGGTTTGCTCGCACTGCAATGGGGCGCTGGCCTGTTCATTTTTCTCTCGATCTTGCCGTTCGCTAGCCCAAACCTGATCTGGGCCCTGGGGATCGGCGGCGGACTGGTGCTGATCGCGAACACGGCAAGCGTCCTAGGGTGGACCAATTTTGTCCTCCGTGACCGTCGGGCAGTGTACGATTTGGACGCAAGCTCGGTCGATCACGTCCGGAAGTAGCGCCAGCGCCGTCTGCCAGCGACGTAACAGTCCCCTACAGTAAGCCGACTGCGTTGGACGCCCACGACGGCGGCTACGCTCTGGTGCGCGCGATGCGGCTGCTCCGTTGATGTCGTGGAACGCTCCTGGCGGCGGCATATCTCAAACCAGCACCGCGTTGAAGCTGATGGAGATCCGATCCTCGCGCGCCCGGTTCATCGGCACCTCGTGGCGCAGCCAGCTCTCCCACAGGAGCACCGTCCCCGCCTCGGGCTGGATGGACTGAAAGCTTTTGTTGTGCGGCCCCGCCTTGGCTTTTCGCGGCGGCGCGGCCATCATCTTGTCCAGCCGCGGATCTTCGAAGCGGATGGCGCTCGCCCCGTCCGGCACGTCGACATAGATGGTGCCCGAGATGACGGAGTTGGTGTGGATGTGCCCGGTGTGGCTGCCGCCCGGCTCCAGGATGTTGATCCAGATCGAGTCGACCACGGGTTCGTGCCCGCGCATGTCAAAGTCGAGGGCCTTGGCAAATTCGGTGAGGTGGGGCGCGAGGCGCTCGCACAGGCTGGCGATGGTGGGCGCGCGATCGGGGAGGTCAGAGATCGAGTCATAGGAGGTGTAGCCCATATATCCCGCCTCCTGCGACCACGCCTGCCCCGCGGCGTCCTCCATGGCGGTGCCGCGGCAGGCGATGCGGAGGGCGTCGAGGAAGCCGGGAAGATCCGGCCCGGAGAGCTGGGCGCGGTAGAGCGAGGTGGCGAACAGGTGGGTGATGGGGGCGGGCATGGGGTGGCCTGAGCGATGTGATCGGAATTGGTGTAGGCCCCGTATTATATGATGGGGGCCTCGGTGTCAGGAACTTGCGGCTCGCAAGTGCCTGACACCCAGTCAACTGCCGCTCCGCCAATTTACTGGGTGTCAGGCACTTGTTGCTTGAAGGCCTTAACGAGACTACGGCCACCTGTCCAAGCGCAACAAGTTCCTGACACCGAGCCCGACCTCATGCCGCGCCCATCCACCCGTGACGCCCTGCGTTGGCTGCTGGCCGCGTTCTACCTCGCCGCCGGGATTGTGCATCTGCGTTTCCCCGATGGCTTCCTGCCGATCGTGCCGGACTGGGTGCCGATGCCACACGCGGTTGTGCTGGGGACAGGGGTTGCCGAAATCGCCGGAGCGATTGGGCTGATGACGCAGCGCTTGCGCTGGTGGGCCGGGGTGGGGCTGGCCGCCTATGCGGTCGCCGTGTTCCCGGCCAACATCAAGCACGCGGTTGAGGGCGTGACGGTGGCGGGCGTGAAGCTGGGCTGGTGGTATCATGGGCCTCGGCTGGTGTTGCAGCCGGTGCTGGTGTGGTGGGCGTTGTGGGTGGGGCGGGTGGTGCGGTGGCCGTGGGGGTGATGAAAATCCAATCTCTCAACTGGCTCAGAATCCGCAGCTCCATCGCCTTCTCCCTGGGAGAAGGTGCCCAAAGGGCGGATGAGGGGATTGCGCGCGGGGTGTCGTACCAGCCGTGCCACGACTGCACGCGCAACCCCCTCATCCGGCGCTGAAACGCGCCACCTTCTCCCACGGGAGAAGGAAGACCGTGGCTGGCGGCTGGACCCTGTGGTAGATTTGAGCGATGACGACCTTGGAAGCCATCCAGCGATCCATCGAGCGGCTGACGCCGGAGGAGATCGCACGACTGAACGCTTGGATCGATGAGCTTCAGGAGAAGTTGTTCGACGAGGCCATCGAGCGTGGCGTGAAAGCGGGCAAGTTGGACGCCTTGGCCGATAAAGCCATCGCAGATCACAGGGCCGGACGAACGCGCCCGCGATGAAGCATAGCGCGAACGGGGATTTCTGGGACGCCTACAACCGGCTTCCCGTTCGCGTTCAGCGGGCTGCTGATAAGAACCACAAGCTGCTTGAAGCTGATCCGAACCATCCCTCGCTTCATTTCAAGAAGGTTGGACGCTATTGGTCCGTGCGCGCTGGTAAGGGCTATCGGGCTGTTGCGGTCGAGCACGACGGTGACTTCATCTGGTTCTGGATCGGGCCGCATGATGAGTACGAGCGGTTGATCCGTTGAGGTCTGCAGTCTGCTGATTGGTGGGGTTGTGGCGAGTATGGGCGGGCTGCTGGCTACGAGGAATGTGAAGCACTTGCCGGTGCGGATTGTTGATCCGTGGGCGGCGTGAGGTGATGCGACATATGAATACAGTAGGGGAGCTGAAGATATTTGTGCGTGATCGTTCGTGGTTCTCTGAGGTCATGAAGCCATTGGACTATCCCCATCGCAAGGGCGCATTTCTAGATTGGTGCGGAACCGAACGTCCTGAGGCCTTTGCTTTTGGAATATGGCAACAGGCCCTTCATGATCAAACTCTGGAAGCGGCCAAGACCCTGGACCACGAAATTGGCACTCTCTAGAAAGAGATCTTACAAAGTGCTCTCAACTCCGCAGAGCGTTCTCTTCCGGCTGGTCGGAATGGCGACACTTGGCATGCCGAAACTATGGCTGTGTGGTCTGCTGCTTGGACGGCAAGTCTGGTTGGAGTCCACATTGAACTTGGCTTGAAAATGCCATCTGACCTCGCGAAGCAGTGGTCGTGGTATGTACTCGGTAGGTGGCCGTGCGAATACGTCGTGCGAAACAATCACGATCTTGATCGATTCTTAAGTGTTATGCGAACCGGGAACGGAGATCTTGTCGATCTGTTCGAGACGTACCCGAACGATTTTGTGGTTATCTAAACAAGTAGTGGCTTGGGTTGGCCCCTTCGCTGTTTCCTACCACTCGGTCACCACACCAAACTGCGCCATCGCCGGATCGTTCGTCACCAGCGGAATACCTTCAATCTTCGACTGTGCCGCCAACATCCGATCAAACGGGTCTTTGTGTGCTCCAGCCATGCTGCCGGCGAGATGGGCATGTTCAATTGTGATCGGCATTGGCTCGAAATGATACCGCAGCAGATAGCCGCTGAAATCGTCGCTGAGCGATTGACCAGTTGGCAACTTTCCAATCCGCACTTTGGTGCAGATTTCCCAAGCTGATGCCGCGCTAACGAAAACTGTGTTCGCAGGATCGTCGAGCAGCGCTTCGATTCTTGCAGGCAGTGTGGGGTCGTCGGAGAACCACCACAACAAGGCGTTAGTGTCGAGGAGCAGCTTCACCTTTCTTACTTTCCGGTGATGCCCATGTCTTCGTCGCTCAACGGCTCGAAAAACTCGGGCCCCACGACCAGTTTGCCCTTTAGCGCACCTCGGCCACGATAGCTCAAGCGGTTCTCTGTTTCTCGCGCCTCCGGCAGAGCGACCGGCGCCAGCTTCACGGCTCCGCCATCGCGAGAAATAACGATTTCTTCGCCAGCCAGCGCTCGGTCTACGAGCGAGGGCAAGTCGGACTTGGCCTTGTCGAGTGTGATCGTGGTCATAGTGCAATCCTTGCACAAACGTGGGGCATTGGCGAGCAAACCTCTACACCATCACCCTCCCCTCCTTCCCAATCGCCTTCCCGATCTCCTCGTCCTTCACATCCTCCCCCAGCAACATCTCATTATGCGCCTTGCCCGACGGTATCATCGGGAAACAATTCGCCAGCGCGGCCACGCGGCAATCGAACAGCACCGGCTTCTTGCTGGCGATCATCTCCTCGATCTTGTCGTCCAGTTCGCCCGGATGTTCCGCACGCAGCCCAACGCCCCCATAAGCCTCAGCCAGCTTTACGAAATCGGGCAGGCTCTCGGTATAGCTGTGCGACAGCCGGTTGCCATGCAGCAGCTGCTGCCATTGGCGCACCATGCCCATGTACTGGTTGTTCAGGATGAACACTTTCACCGGCAGATTGTGCTGCACGGCGGTGGACATTTCCTGGATGTTCATCAGGATAGAGGCGTCGCCGGCGATGTCGATGACCAAGCTGCCCGGGTGCGCCGTCTGCACGCCGATGGCGGCCGGCAGGCCGTAGCCCATGGTGCCCAGTCCGCCCGACGTCATCCAGCGGTTCGGTTCCTCGAAGCGGTAGAACTGCGCCGCCCACATCTGATGCTGGCCAACTTCCGTCGTGATGTAGGTGTCGCGGTCCTTGGTCAGGGCGTACAGCCGCTCGATGGCCAGTTGCGGCATGATGACGTTCTTGTTGGCCTTGTACTTGAGACAGTCCTTGGACCGCCAGGTGTCGATCTGCTTCCACCAGCCCTTGAGCGCTTTCTTGTCGATGACCGGCGCCTTTTTGCGCCAGACTGCCAGCATGTCGGCAAGCACATTGCCGACATCGCCCACGATCGGCAGATCGACGCGCACGTTCTTGTTGATCGAGGACGGATCGATATCGATGTGGATCTTTTTCGAGTTGGGCGCGAAGGCGTTGATGCGACCGGTGATGCGGTCGTCGAAGCGCGCGCCGACGCAGACCATGACGTCGCAATCGTGCATGGCCCAGTTGGCTTCGTAGGTGCCGTGCATGCCGAGCATGCCCAGCCAGAGCGGATCCGCGGCGGGGAACGCGCCCAGGCCCATGAGGGTGGAGGTGATGGGGAAGCCGGTGAGCTGCACCAGTTCGCGCAGCAGCGCGGCTGCCTTGGGGCCGGAGTTGATGACGCCGCCGCCAGTGTAGAACAGCGGCCGCTTCGCCCCGGCCAACATCTCGACGGCGCGCTCAATGGCCGTCGGCTCGCCTTTCACACGCGGCTGATAAGCCTTTTTGGAGAAATCCATCTCGGACGGGCTGACATACTCGCCCTTGGCGAACTGGATGTCTTTGGGAATGTCGACCACGACGGGACCGGGTCGGCCGGTCTTGGCGACGTGGAACGCTTCGTGGATGACGCGCGGCAGATCCTCGATCTTCTTCACCAGCCAGTTGTGCTTGGTGCAGGGGCGCGTGATGCCGACGGTATCGCACTCCTGAAAGGCGTCGTTGCCGATCAGATGCGTGGGCACCTGGCCGGTGAGACACACGATCGGGATTGAATCCAGCAGCGCGTCGGTGAGGCCGGTGACGGCATTGGTCGCGCCAGGGCCGGAGGTGACCAGCACAACGCCGACTTTTCCGGTCGAACGGGCGTAACCCTCGGCGGCGTGGACCGCGCCCTGCTCGTGGCGCACGAGGGTGTGCTTCACCTTGTCCTGCTGATACATCTCATCGTAGATCGGCAGGATGGCGCCGCCCGGATAGCCGAAAATGTGCTCGACGCCCTGATCTGCCAGGGCCTTCAGAACCATTTCCGCGCCTGTCATCGTGCGTGCCATGTGATCGTCTCCGGATGGATTTGGAGCCAGCCGGCAGAAAATCCCAGCTGTCTGGTCTCGCGAGGAGGCCAGATTGGGAGGATTGCGGTGGCTAGCCCTCGTTATCTGGCCAGCAAGGTAATGGCAGGCCGGGGCGGGGGTCAACAAAAAGCAGGGCCGGCGGAGCGGGCGTGCTTACGCAGCCAATATACAATCCGCCAAATTGCTGTCAAATTGGCTTTACGATGTTAGAGGGGTGTCAGCTCTGTATGCAACCCAGGATTGCAAAAATCGCCTGATGGAGCGATGTTGGCGTCAGACGAAAAAGACGTACAAAAATCTACCCCTAAGAAAGACGGAGTGTTCCATGTACATGCCCTTGCTGGCGGCCGGTGCGGTCGCGGCGCTGATCGCCTCTGCGCCAATGATGACGCCTCAACTCCTGCAGGCAGCCGATGCGGCCGATATGTTCCAGCCCCTGGTCTGCGCCATGGCGAACAGCGGCAGTTGCCACATGACGCACAAATTTATCGATCCCGCGCGCACGCAAAATCCCAATCGCAACCGGCCCATGCTCGCGGCGGCGATCGAATAAGGGCTGCTATTGGCAGACGCACTTGGCCTTGTGGGCGTCCGTGATGGCGCTCATGGTGCCGTAGATCGCGTCGTCGAGGTCGGCGTATTTCTTGGCCGCAACCGCCAGGTAGAGGTTGGCCTCGATCAAGCGCAGGGCGCTGATCGCAGCATCGCGCTTGTCGGTCGCCGGGTCGGTGGCGCTGCTCGCGCCGTCCAAGAGCGCCCGCATATGCTCCAGCTTGGGGGCCAAGTCCTTGATGTTGGCCGTCTCGGACGCGTCGGTCGCCGTCAGCACGACTTTGGCGACACGGTCGGCCAGATCCGCTCCCGAATAGCCCGGTGCAGCCGGCGCGCCCGTCAGCTCGGCCACTTTGGCGGTGGCCAGCTGTTGCCCCGCCGGCAGGGCGTCCTTCCCGCTGGCGAGCGCATGGCGCAAGAAGGGCGTATGGTCTTGGTAATAGCCGACCATAGCGTCGACGCCGCTGCACAGCGCCGGGTGAGCCTCCTGCTCCATGTAGACTCGAAGTCCGTTCAGCAGTGTGTACGAGGCTTGGCGCAGCGGCTGCGTTCGCTTCTGGAAACCGGGCAGCGTTCCCTTGCTGGCGAGGATTTCGCTCGCCAGTTGCAGCACGCGCGGCTCGTCCCATTGCGCCTTGTCGGCTTGCTTGTCAGCTGTCGGCTTGGCGAACGCGGCACCCGCGCAGGCCGCGACTTTCTTGCCCCTCGCGCCCTTGCAGATCAGCAGTGGCGAGGTGCTCTTAGCCGAAAAAATCCACCTGTTCGGAAGCTCCGTCGCCGGCGCGAAGGCTGCCTCAAGCATCGGGGTCATGTGGTCGCGTCGGGTCGTTATGATTTTCTGCAGCTCGCCATAGTATTCGCCGGCGCAATCCGCCAGACCCCAGGCGAGAACGCTCTCGTCCTTGCCGCCCTTTTGCGGCAGCAGCGTTACGCGCAACCGGTTGCGCAGTTTGCCGTCAGCTCCCCTGGCGCCGCCTTTCAATCCCATTTCAACGTTCAATGTGGCGACGCCGGACGCCGGCAATGCGACCTCGGCCGAAAGCCCGCCGCGGATAGGACTGGATTTCGCGCCGGCGCCTGACAGCGTGACAATCTCTCCGCCTTCGGACTCTACTAGAACCGCTGCTGAGCGATTGCCGCCGCCAGCGTTGATAGAAATTGTGACGGATGCGCTGCTGCCTACGGGCAGGACCTTGCCGGTGTCGGCCAACGTCACAGTGGCGCGCAAGTCGCCAACCACGAGTTCGGACTTGGCGACTGCCGTTTCAGGAAAAGGCTCAAGGAGCGGTAGGGTCTGCGCAGCGGATGCGGCAGGCGCGACGGATTTCGCGATTGGCGCGATGGGCTTGGCAATCTGCTTTGCCCTGCCGCGCGCGTCGGCAGGCGCGCAAATCAGTGTCGCAAGCAGCGCCGTCGTCAGCGCCGCCGCGCCAAACGGGAGGATCGTCGTCCGTGCACATTTTGGCTGGACCGACGTGCGCCACGTCAGCCCGGCAAATCCGACAACACTCATGAAAGGCCCACCTGCCAGCTGGAAACGTCGATCAATCCCGCAGCGACACGGTACCGGGACAATGTCCGGTACAGCTTCGCAGCGCTCATGAGCCCTCATTGCACTGCAGATGCAGCCTGCATGAGGAACGTCGCGAGGGCAAGATCGTGTGATGCACTTGCTCGTCCCGCTGTTGCAGGATCGCCACGCAATTGGCGCCCATGAAAAGAGTGATCTCCAATGCTAGCCCTGCCTGCCCACGCCAGCCTTGTCGGGCGAATTCTCAATCCAATCTTCCAGTCGCACGCCCAGCTCGGCCTCATTCCGGCGCCAGAACGCGCCATCCAGCCGCAACGCTGTGGCGAAATTGTCGGGATAAGTCGGCAGGAACGGTTTCAGGTCGGTGCCCAAGATGGCGTGATTGCCCACCATGCCCACCGCCGAACGGCGCATCGGGCCATAGGGCAGCTGGCGCGCGCTGTCGGCCAGTCGCTCCGAGCTGGAGGCGTAGGCGACGAACTTCAGGGCGTCTGACTTGTTGTGCGAGGCCTTGGAGACCGCCCAAACGTCGACGTCATAGATTTGCGAGTCCCATAGGATCTTGATCGGCTTGGTGCCGGTGGCGATCTCCATGAAGGCGCGCCCACTGTAGCCCAGCGTCATCGCGACGGTCTTGGCCTTCAGCGCCGTCATGGCTTCAGACGGCTCGGTCCACCACAAGATCTGGCTACGGATGGTGCTGAGCCGGCTGAACGCGCGCTTGCGGCCGGCTTCGGTGCCGAGCAGCCGATAGACATCATTGGCGGGAACGCCATCGGCGAGCATGGCCAATTCCAACACATAGCGCGGGTTGCGCGGCAGGCCGCGCTTGCCGGGAAAATGGACGACATCAAAGAAATCCCGGACCGACTTGGGTCCAGCCAGAGCCTTGCCCTTGGCGTCCTTGCCATCGGCCGAATAGAGAATGACCGCCGACCAGGCAAGGCTTCCGACCGCGCACTTGTCGAGGCCACCGGGCAGGAAGTCGGAATTTGCCGCCGTGCCGTCCGAGCCTGGCTTCAGGGTGGCCGCGTCGATGGTTTCAAGCAGTCCCTTGTCGCACATGGCCGAGGCGTCGGCCGAGGAGAGGTCCGCAACGTCCCAATCGGCGCCGGATACGCCCGCTGCGCCAGCCTGCAGCGAGGCGTCAATTTTCGTGCCGGTGTCCTTGGAGAACGGGTCGAACACGGCGATCTTCTGCGCCTCGGCATAGGCGCCGGCCCAGGTGGCGATTTTCAAGGTGGCTTGCGCGTTGGCTGACGGAGGCGCTTGTCCCAGCAGGACGGTCACGGCGATGGCGGCGGGCGCCCATGAAAAGTGCAGCATAGCCTTCGGTGGCCTCCGGGTTTACGCGGTCCGTCCAGATTTGACGGCCAGTGTTAGACCGGCTTATGGCCCCTGACAATGACGCCACCGTGGCATTGTTGTCGCTTCCAGCCCTCTGGCCGACAGAAATGCTGGCACGAAATACGGGGACAGTATACCTATTTTAAGGAGCGTTCGCCCGGTGATCGGGTGACGTCAGGAAATAGGTATACTGTCCCCGTATTTCGTCCCGTATTTCCTTCCGCAATTCGGTCGATCACTCGGCTGGCGTGGCTGCCAACTGGCCACCACGGGTCAGCGACTCTTGAGCGTGAATTGCCGCCTTGGGCCTGCGAACGAACAGACCCGCCAACCGCTCAAATGCCAGAAACACCGCTGGCGTGATATACAGCGTCAGCAGCTGCGAGATCGCCAAGCCGCCGACCACGGCGATGCCCAGCGGCTGCCGCAGCTCCGCTCCCGCGCCGGTCCCCAGCGCAATCGGCAGCACGCCGAGCACGGCCGCAAAGGTCGTCATCATGATCGGGCGGAAGCGCATTTCGGCGGCTTCCGCGATGGCCTCGCGGCTGCTCACGCCCTCGCGTTTTCGCTCCAGCGCGAAGTCCACCATCATAATGGAGTTTTTCTTCACGATGCCGATCAGCATGACCAGGCCGATCATGGCGATTACGCTCAAATCCATTCCGTACCAGGACAAGGCGAGGAGCGCGCCAATGCCGGCGGAGGGCAGGCCGGAGAGAATGGTCAGCGGGTGCAGGAAACTCTCATAGAGAATGCCCAGCACGATGTAGACCACAAGCACGGCGGCGGTGAGCAACAGGCCTTGATTGCCGAGCGCGGCCTGGAACAATTGCGCCGTACCCTGAAAGCTCATGGTGATCGAGGCCGGCATGCCAAGGTTGCGCGCGGCCTGGTCGATCCTGGTCGAGGCGTCGCCGAGCGCCACGCCCGGGGCGAGGTTGAACGATACCGTGACTGACGGCAACTGGCCGAGATGGTTGACCTCCAGCGCCGTCGCCTTCTGGTCCACATGCGCGATGGCGTCGAGCGGCACCAGCGTTGCCGAACCGCCCGCCCCGTTGGCCGAAGGGATCGCGCCGCCGGCCCGGATGCTCAGCTTGCGGAGCAGATCCTGCAGGCTGGCGTATTTCGGGTCGGCCTCCAGAATCACGCTGTAGGTGTCCTGCGGCGCGTAGATGGTGGACACCACGCGGGTGCCATAGGCCGAATACAGCATATTGCGCACGGCAGTGGGGTTGACGCCGAGGCGCGCGGCGGCGTCGCGGTCGATCGTGACATAGGCGGTGCGGGCGTTCAGCTTCTGGTCGGAGTTGACATCGAGCACGCCGGGGATCTTGCCCATGGCGTCGACCAGCTTGGGCGACCACTCGCGCAAGGCGGCGAGGTCGGTGGATTGCAACGTGAACTGATATTGGCTGCGCGATGGGCCGCCGCCAAACGACATGGACTGCACCGGCTGGAAGAAGATGCGTACGCCGGCAACCTCGGACGTCGCCTTGCGCAGGCGCTGGATGATGGCGTCGGCGCTGTCCTTGCGCGCCGGTTTGTCGCGCAGGTTTATGAACATGCGGCCGGAATTCTGGTTGTCCGCCCCGCCGCCGCCCACCGTCGTCATCATCGACGCGACATCCTTGTCCTTGGCGACGATATCGGCCAGCTGCTTCTGCCAGATCGTCATGTTGGCGAAGGTGGCGTCGTCCGGTCCGACGCTGGAGGCGGTCAGCAGGCCGTTGTCTTCCTGCGGGAAAAAGCCTTTTGGGATGCTGCCGTAGAGCGAGATCGCGCCGTAAAGCGTACCCAGCGCAATCAGGATCATCAGCCATTGCAGCGAGAGCGTTGCGCGCAAGGTCCATTTGTAGGCCGACGAGACATGGCCGAACAGCCAATTGAAGAGCATCGGCAGCAAACCCATGCGGTGTTTTCCGTCCTGCGCCTTCAACAGGCGCGAGCACAGCATAGGTGTCAGCGTCAGCGACACGATGCCGGAAATCAGGATGGCGGCGCTGAGGTCGAGGCCGAATTCGGAGAACATGCGTCCGATGACGCCGCCCATGAAGATGATCGGTATGAAGACGGCGACCAGCGAGAGGGTCATGGAAAGGATGGTGAAGCCAACCTCGCGCGACCCTATCAGCGCGGCCTCCATGGGCTGTTTGCCCATTTCGATGTGCCGCGTGATGTTTTCCAGCATGACAATGGCGTCGTCGACCACGAAGCCGACGCATAATGTCAGCGCAAGGAGCGATATGTTGTCGATGGAATGGCCCATCGCATACATGGCCGCAAAGGTGCCGATGAGGGAGATCGGCAGCGCGATGGCCGGGATGAGGGTGGCGCGGAAGCTGCCAAGGAACAGGTAGATGACGGCCACGACCAGCCCCACCGCCAACATCAGCGATTTGGTGACGTCGGACACCGCGTTGCGGATCGAGGTTGAGCGGTCGCTCAGCACGCTGAGCTCGACGCCCGCCGGCAAGCTGGCGCGGATCTTGGGCAGCGTCGCCATGACGTTATCGACGGTGGCGACGGTGTTGGCGTCGGGCTGGCGCTGCACCGCGAGAATAATGCCGCGGTCCTTGCCCAGCCAGCTGGCGTTCAGCTCGTTCTCGACGCCGTCCTTCACGTCGGCCACGTCTTCCACGCGCACTTGCGCGCCGTTCGCCCAAGTGACCACCACCGGCTTGTAATCGGCCGCCTTGGTCAGTGGACCGGTGGCATCGAGAATGACATTGCGCCCACCATCGCTGAACGCGCCCACGGGGGCGTTGGCGTTGGCATTGTTGAGCGCGTTCTGCAAATCGACGATGGTCAGCCCACGCGCCGCCAGCGCATCGAGATTGGCGCGGATGCGGACGGCGTATTTCTGCGTGCCGAAAATCTGCACCTGGGCCACGCCCGGCAGGCTCGATACCGTCGGCAGGATGCTGTTCTGGGCGAAAGCGTCGACGTCGCTGAGCAACAATTGCTTGGACGACAGCACCAGGAACAGGATCGGCTGGTCGGCCGGGTTAACTTTCCGGAAACTGGGTGGCGAGGTCATGGTCGCGGGCATGCGCCTGCCCGCCGTCGCCAGCGCGGACTGCACGTCAAGCGCGGCGGCGTCGATGTTGCGGTTGAGGTCGAACTGCAGGGTGACCGAGGTCGAACCCAGCGACGACGACGAGTTCATCGAGGTCAGGCCGGCGATGGTGGAGAACTGCCGCTCCAGGATCGAGGCGACCGAGGCGGCCATGGTCTCGGGGGAGGCGCCGGGCAGGTTCGCGCTGACCTGAATGGTCGGGAAATCCACGCGCGGCACGGCCGCCACCGGCAGCAAGCGGTAAGCGAACAGTCCGGCGGCCACGAACGAGACCATCAGCAGAATGGTCATCACCGGGCGGCGGATGCACAGTTCGGAGATGTTCATGGCGCGTCTCTTCTCAGCGGATGAATTTTTTTCCTCTCCCCCTTCTTAGGAGGAGAGGAGACCGCGTCTGGAGATAAACGGGGACAGTTTACTTATATCGCGCTGAAGGAGCGCAGTTGTCGGAAAAGTGGCGACGCGATATAAGTAAACTGTCCCCGTTTATCTCCAAGAGCCACGCGGTCGGTGAGGGGCAGCCGCTTGCTCCGCACCCCTCACCACCGGTACGGAGCAAGCGGCTGCCCCTCATCCGGCCCTGTTTCCTCGCGCTTCGCGCTCGGCGGCCACCTTCTCCCCCTGAAGAAGGGGGAGAAGGAAAGCAGAGCCTCGCCACTAGCCGTCCTTGGCCGCGTCGGCGCTGGACGTCTTCAGCGAGTTGTCCTTTTTGCCCCCGCCGTCCTTGGATGAACGCACCTCGGCTCCATCGGTGAGCGCGCCCTGGCCTTGCACCACCACCTCGTCGCCGACGGCCAATCCGGTCGCCACGATGGTGTCGCTGCCCGAAGCGCGCGCGATGGTGATCGGCTTCAAGACGGCCTTCTTGTCGGCGACGGCATACACATAGGGTCCGCTCTGCCCGAACAGCACGGCGACCGACGGCACGACGATGGCGTTCTCGTCGACGCCGGTTTGCAGTTCGATGGTTGCGAATGCGCCCGGCCACAAGACTTCCGCCGGGTTCGGCATGGCGGCCTTGACCTGCACGGTATCGGTCGCGGCATCGACGGAATTCTCCATAAAGGCGATTTTTCCGCTGGGGGCATCGGCCGCATCCTTGAGACGAACGCTTGCCGCGTCGGCGGCCATGGCCTTGCGCACTTCGGCCAGCCGGGCTTGCGGCAGCGCAAACGTGACGTAAATCGGATCGATCTGGTTGACGGTCGCCAGCACATCGCCGGTGCGCGCGAAAGCGCCCGCCTTGGCCGCGATGGAGCCGATGCGGCCCGACACCGGGGCGGTGATGGTGACGAACGACAGCGAGGTTTCGACCCCGGTCTTCTGCGCGGTATCGACGGCCATTTGCGCCTTGGTCAGGTTAGCGGTCGTCAGCGCCGCCTCGCGCGATTGAGGCGTCAGGAACTTCAGTTTCAGCAGGTCTTCGGCGCGCGCAAGGTCGCGAGAATTCTGGTCCAGCTGCGCCTGATCCTTCTGGATCAACGCATTGGCCTGGGCCAGCTGCGCCCTCAGCGCCCGGTCGTCGAGCTGGAACAGCACATCGCCTTTGGCGACCAGCGCGCCCTCGGCGACGCCAACCTCCAGGATCTGGCTGTCCAGACGGGGACGGATGGCGATCGAGGCCATGGATTGCACTGTGCCCACGCCGGTGAAAATAACGGGCACGGATTTCTGCTCGACCGGCTTGGTCACGACAACAGCCGGTCCGCCCTTGCCGCCGCCTTTACCGGACTTGCCACCGGTTCCAGCAGCTGTTGCGGCATCACCAGATTTGCCATCTCCCTTGCCGGCGAGGGTTCCGCCATCAGCCGACGCCGCAGGCTTCTCGGCCCAGGGATAATACTGCGTCCGCAGCGCTGCAGCTTGCGGCAAGGTCTTGTCGGCCAGTGCTATCAACCCGGCAGGATCACCCACGCCGGCGGGGCGCACGACCCATAGCGCCGCCGCCGCAACGAGCATGGTCGCCAGGAAGCTCAGAAAACGACGCATGTAATGTTCCATTCCTGCCGGCCGCCGGGACGCTCGGGGTCTCACAAGTCGCAAGGCGTGCTGTTGGTAAACGTTGCTGCACCGCAAAAACCGTCGGGTATGTCTTTGCATCTAAACCTGTTGCCAACCATTTTCATCTCACAATTGGGTAAGTTGGCGGCATGGTTGCCCGGTTCCGCCCGGAAAATTGTCCTTTGACGAAAAGGCGCCCCGATCGTGTCAGCCCGCATCGCCAAGCCCACTGCCGAACCCAGCCTGTTGGCGGTTAAGGACCTGCGCATCACGCCGGACGCCATCCGCGTGGGCGCGTCGTCGGTGGCCCTGGCGGGCATGACGTCCTATCGGATCGACGTGAAGGTCGAGGAGGCGCAGCGCCTCGGCAACATCATCATGACCAACCTTTACATCGCGGCGACCTGCGCCTTCCTGATCGGCATCCTGTCCGAGTATCTCACTTCGCGGTTTAATCTCGCTGTGGGCCTGTTCGGTCTCTTGTCGGTCGCGGCCATCGATGACCTGTTGCGCTCCAAGGGGCTGACCCTGTATCGGATGTTGCTGCAAGGCCCCAAGGGCGAAATCCTGGCCTATGTCACGGCCGACGGCGCGATAATGGAGAAGGCGGCAGCGGCGATGGACCGGATTTTGCCGCGCATCGCCTGATCGGTTTTTGGGCCAAACCGCACGGCTATCTTTGGAGCGACGCCGCCATGCCGACAAAAGTACGCTTTGCGCCGAGCCCGACGGGACGGCTGCACATCGGCAATCTCCGGCCGGCCCTGTTGAACTGGCTGTTCGCGCGCCGCACGGGAGGAAAATTCCTGCTGCGCATCGACGATACGGATCGGGAGCGCTCGCGTGAGGATCTAGTCGACGCCATCAAGGCCGACCTGACCTGGCTGGGACTGACGTGGGACGAATTCGATCGTCAGAGCCTGCGCTCCGAGCGCTATGACGCGGTCGTTGAGACGTTGAAGGCCTCGGGCCGGCTCTATGCCTGCTACGAAACGCCCGACGAACTCGACCGCCGCCGCAAGCGCCAACTCGCCGCCAACCAGCCGCCGATCTACAACCGGGCGGGATTGCGGCTGACGGCGGACGAGCGCGGAAAACTGGAGGCCGAGGGCCGCAAGCCGCACTGGCGGTTTCTCTTGGCAAATTTCCAGGGGACGCCGGATAAAATTCAGCGTACCGAGGTCGTCTGGGAGGACATGATCCGTGGCCGCCAGATGGTCGACCTCGCCTCCCTGTCCGATCCCGTGCTGCTGCGCGAGGACGGAGCCGCGCTTTATACATTGTGCAGCGTTGTCGACGACATCGACCACGGCATCACGCACATCATCCGCGGCGAGGACCACGTCACCAACACTGGCGTGCAGATCGACATTTTCCGCGCCTTGCAGGCCGCGCCGCCTGCCTTTGCCCACCACAGCCTGTTCGTCGGCCCTGATGGCGAGGCCTTGTCCAAGCGGCTGGGCAGCCTGTCGCTCGGCGCCTTCCGCGAGGCAGGACTGGAGCCGATGGCGTTGACCAGTTACGTCGCGGCGCTGGGCACCTCAGATCCGGTCGAGCCGTTCGCCGACATGGCGGGGCTGGCGGCGCGCTTCGACTTGGCCAAGCTCTCGCGCTCGCCCGCCCGCTTCGATGAGCGCGAACTGGCCGAGCTCAACGCCAAATTGCTGCATGGCCTGCCGTTTCAGGCGGTTGCGGAAAAATTGCACGCGATATGTCCTGAGGCTGACGACGCCTTGTGGCTGGCGACGCGTGGCAATCTCAGGACGCTCGCGGACATCGTGCGTTGGCAGCAGGTCGTCGCAGGGTCCATCGAATCCACCCTTGAGGACCCCGAGTTCTGCACGGCGGCCGCAAACGCGCTGCCGGCCGAGCCGTGGTCGGACGCCACCTGGGTCGCATGGACGTCGGCTCTCAAGCAGTCGACCGGCCGCAAGGGACGCGACTTGTTCCATCCCCTGCGGTTGGCCATGACGGGCGCCGACGCCGGTCCGGAAATGAAGGTGCTGCTGCCCCTGATCGGACGGGCAAAGACGATCTCCCGCCTGAACGGCAAAGGCTAGCCGCCGTAGTTGCACCCTTTGGCGGCTTCGACCTTGCGGACAGTGGCCACGTTGGCGCGCTCAAAAGCGTTCAATGGCACAGCGCCCTGGTCGTTAATGTAACATCCATCGTTGCCCAACTCATCGATGCCTGTCTGGGTCTTGAAGCAGTAGCCGCGATCCTTGTAGATGCCATTGCGGACGTTCCAGAGCAGTTGGCAGGTGAACTCATACAATGGCTTCTTAGGGAAATAGTTGGTGCTCGTGCAACCGATGATCTCGTAGCAGCTGTTGGCATGAGCTGGCGCGACGGCAAGGAACGGTGCGATCAGGACGGCGGCGATAAGCGGTGATCGGCGCATGGCGATGAAACTCCTGAAGGTGGTCAGAGCGTTCGGTGGCGCGATCGGGTCCGAGAGTTCGAGGTTGGGTCGCGCGAGGTCCCTTGGCACTTCTTTTCGCAGCCACCATATCGGCAGACACATGAATGGGGCATGGCTAAACCTAGGGTGCCACAAATCGTGCTACGAGCAAGACAATGAGGGTTAGATGGCAAATGAGACAGCGCCGAAAACGCGACTTCAAACTCTGGAGGCGATACCGGAACGGCTGGTCCTTGCCAGTCGCTGGCTGCTCTTGGTGTTCTATATCGTCCTGATCCTGGCGTTGGCTTTGTATGCGTTGTCATTCGTCGCCCACTTCGTCGGGTTGATACCGACAATCTTCAGCCTGTCCGAGGACGACGTCATCCTGCACATGCTGGGGCTGGTCGACGCCGCGCTGGTCGCGAGCCTCGTGATCATGGTCATCATCAGTGGTTACGACAACTTCATCCGGCCGATCGCCGCCGGCGTCAGCGGTCTCGATTGGGTCGGCAATCTCGATTCTGGCGGACTGAAAATCAAGATCGCCGCCTCGATCGTGGCTATCACCTCGATCAAATTGCTGGAGGTGATGCTCAATGCAAGCCACTACACCAACGAACAGATCGCCTGGGCAGTGGGGCTACATTTGACGTTCGTTGTGTCGGCTGTGGGACTCGGCGTGTTGGAGCGCCTGACGCGGCATTGAGCAGTGAACTGTCCCCATTTAATGCCACGTTCATGCCCGTCAGTACAACCCGCCCGTGCCGTTCGAGAGGCTGGCGCCCTGATCGGCGTTTCCGCCGGCGTCGCCTTGGGCGAGATTGCTCGAGTCCGGCGGATCGGTATCGGGCTTGAAGGCCTCGACGATGGACTCCGGATCGTCGGCCGTCGCCCGGGCGCCGGTGTGGCGGTCGATGCGCACCAGTTTTATGCCCGGCGGAATACGGAACGGGACGGCCGGCTTGTCCTTCAGCGCCTCGATCAGGAAGTCGCGCGCGATCGGCGCGGCGACTAGGCCGCCAGTGGTCTGGTCGCCCATCGGTTTTGGCGTGTCGAAGCCGACGAACACGCCGACCACGAGGTCGGGC
This sequence comes from Hyphomicrobiaceae bacterium, assembly GCA_031393505.1. Classification (GTDB taxonomy): domain Bacteria; phylum Pseudomonadota; class Alphaproteobacteria; order Rhizobiales; family Hyphomicrobiaceae; genus JANYHF01. The sequence continues at coordinate 35,523 of JANMVX010000270.1, forward strand.
GTGAAGCCAACGAACCAAGCGTCCTTGGCCTGATTGGTCGTGCCGGTCTTGCCCGCGACGGGCTTGCCGACGGCCTTCAGCGCCGTGCCGGTGCCGCGCTGCACGACGCCCTCCATCATGGAGGTGATCTGGTAGGCGGTATGGGGATCGATGACCTGGCGGGTATCGGGATCAGTCTCGTCGGCGCGGAAGTCGGGCTCGTCCTGGCCCTCCCACTTGGCCGCCTCGCAGCCGTCGCAGATGCGTTTGTCGTGGCGCATCACGGTCTTGCCAGTGCGGTCCTGGATGCGGTCGATCAGCGTCGCCGTGACCTTGTGGCCGCCGTTGGCGATGACGCAATAGCCGGTGGCGACGCGCAACAGCGAGGTTTCGCCCGAGCCGAGCGCGGTGGAAAGGACTGGCAACAGATTGTCATAGACGCCGAACCGCTTGGCGTAGTCCGCGATCAGCGGCATCCCGACGTCCTGGGCCAAACGGACTGTCATCAGGTTGCGCGAATATTCGATGCCGGTGCGTAAGGTCGAGGGGCCGTAATACTTGCCCTTATAATTCTCCGGCTTCCAGATATCGAGGCCCGGCCCCTGCTCGATTTCGATGGGGGCGTCCAGGATCACGGAGGCCGGCGTGTAGCCATTGTCGAGCGCGGTGGCGTAAACGAACGGCTTAAAGGCGGAGCCGGGCTGTCGGCGGGCCTGCGTCACGCGGTCGAACTGGCTGGCGGCAAAACTGAAGCCGCCCACCAGGGACAGCACGCGCCCGGTATGCGGGTCCATGACAATGATGCCGCCGCCGACTTCGGGGATCTGCATCAACTGCCACTGATCGGCGACCGTCGCCGAAGGCGCCACATAGATGATGTCGCCCGGTTGCAAGAGGCTATCGACACCCTTGCCCTTCTTGACGGCCCATTTGGCGCCATCGAGGCCAACCGTGGCCTGCTCGCGCTTTTCGTCGAGCTTGCCATTGGCGACATGCGCCGGCTGCAGGCCAACCGTTGCGCTGTCGGCTGCAACCTCCAAAACGACGCCCAGGCGCCAGGGATCGATATCATTCCAGACATCGATCTGGCCGAGAGCCGCGCCCCACTCGCCAGCGGCGAGATCGATCTTGTTGACGGCCCCGCGCCAGCCCTTGGAGCGGTCATAGCGCACCATGCCGTCGACCAGCGCCTTTTTGGCCATGCGCTGGTAGCCCGGATCGAGCGTGGTGCGCACCGAGAGGCCGCCCGCCAACGCCTTTTCCTCGCCGAACATGTCCACCAGTTCGCGCCGTACGTCTTCGGCAAAGTACTCAGCCGCAAACACATGCGGGCTGACCTGATGCATGTTGGTGTCCAGCGCCTTGTGGGAGAGCGCCTCGTCCAGCTGTGCTTTGTCGATGTAGCCGTTCTCGTACATTTGCCCGGCCACCCAGTTGCGCCGGGGCAGGGCCTTATCGGCATGCGTGATCGGGTCGTAATTGTTGGGCGCCTTGGGCAGCGAGGCCAGATAGGCCACCTCGTGCACGTTCAGCTCGTGCAGCTCCTTGCCGAAATAGTTCAGCGAGGCCGCAGCCACGCCATAGGAGCCCCGGCCGAGGTAGATTTCGTTCAGATAGAGTTCGAGGATCTGGTCCTTGGTGTAGGCATTCTCGATGCGCAGCGCGAGAATCGCCTCTTTGATTTTGCGGGTGAAGGAGCGCTCGTTGGTCAACAGGAAGTTCTTGGCCACCTGTTGGGTGATGGTGGACGCGCCTTGCTTGCCCTTGTGCAGCACATAAGTGTTCACGACCGCGCGCATCATGCCGAGATAATCGAGGCCGTTGTGGCGGCGGAAATTCTTGTCCTCAGCCGACATAAAGGCGTTGACCAGCAAAGGCGGCATCGAGCTGATCGGCACGAAGATGCGCTTTTCGCGCGCATATTCGGCGATCAGGCTGCCGTCGCCAGCGTGCACGCGGGTCATCACCGGCGGCTCGTAGTGGCGCAGCACTTCGAAGTCCGGAAGATCCTTGGAGTATTGCGAGAATATGAAAGCGACGCCCGCCGCCGCGCACATCACCCCGACCACGCCGGCCGCAAAGACATAGCCGAGCAACCGCAGCGCCAGGCTTCGGGTCTTCTTCCGCTTGGCGGCTTGCGGAATGAAAGGCACGGCCATCGGTGGTCGATCCCAGATTTGTCAGTCGGGCCAAAGGGGGAGGCGGGGCCGTCGCCGGCCGCGTCGAACATACTCAGGAATGTGGCGACAGCAGGCTGACGCGGTTACAACTCAACAGGCACGGTGTGCCGATGTGATAGGGCAAGGCGGCGGCCAACTCTATCACCGGCCCCACAGAATCCGCCCGGTGCGGCATTACTGCAACGGCGCAGGAAGGCTCAGGCCCATGACCGTGGCGATGCCTTTGTCGCGTTCGGCGAAATAGGATTCAATGGCCGCCGCAATGCCGGCCGCGAGTTTGGCTTGTCCGGCCGAGGTCTGCAGCCGGATTGAGTCGCCCTTGTTATTCATGTAGCCTGTCTCGACCAACATGGCGGGCACCTCGGGCGATTTCAGCACGTAGAAGCGGGCGGAGCGGGCCGGCTGCAGCGTCATCGGGGCGAAGGTGCGCAGTTTGGCCACCGCCTGCTCGGACAGGATCTGCTCAAGCGCTTTGGTCTCGGTGCGGGCAAGATCGAGCCCGATGTTGCTGAGCGCGTGCCCTTCGTCCGACGGTATGGCCTCGCCGGCGAACTGATCGGACATGTTTTCCTTCATGGCGATGAGGCGCGATTCTTCGTCCGACGCGGTTTCGGAACGGGTATAGATCGTCGCGCCGCCAATCGGCTGCCAGCGGCGCGATCCTGTCGCGGTCGAATCGGCATGGATCGACACCATAAGATCGGCGCGACGCTTCTCTGCGTGATCGACCCGGCCCGACAAGGTGATGAACACGTCGGTGTCGCGGGTCATTGATACTTTGTACTTGCCAGTCGCCAGCAGAAGATCGCGTACCTTCTGGCCGATTGCGAGCACGGTATGCTTTTCCTCGCCACCATCGGGGCCGACGGCGCCGGAATCTGGACCGCCGTGGCCGGGATCGAGCACAATCAGCGGAATGGCGCGGCGCGGCGCGGTATCGGCGGGCAAGGTGATTTCAGCGGTAGCGGCGACCGGGGCGGGCTTGGGAGCTTTCACGGCGCGGCGCGGCAGATGGGCCAGGAAGGTCGCCGGATCGGTGGCGGCCAGGGCAATTTTGAAGATCGAAGAGCCTGCGCCGTCCTTGGAGAGGATTCCCGCGCTCTCCACCAGCACCGGGCCGGTGGTGTTGATGACCAGGCGCGAATGGCCGGGGCCGACCTGGCCGTAACGATAATTGCCGACCACGCCGAGACCTTGGAGCCCGGCAGCTTTCGGCAACCGGAACTCGACGGCGGGCATATCGATGACGACTCGGTACGGATTGTCGAGCGCAAAGACTTTGTAAGCGAAGGGGTGGCTCATATCGAGGCTCAGGATGGTGCGGCTGGCGTCGCCCGTTAGCTGCGCGCTCAGCGCCACCGGCTCGACCGGTGATGCGGCCATGGCGCTTGTGCAGCTCAATAGCCCCGCCAGCGTCAGCCCGAGCGCAAAGCCCTTCCACATCGCAATGGTCTTCCCCAAAATAGGCCTGGCCCCGCCCAATCGTCCCAGCGCCGGAACTCGCCAGCGCCCACGACTCATGTCCCCAAAGCTCAAGAGTCGCAAACCATTCTTAACCAGCAATAAAGCCGATAGTCCCGATATCGGGCGCGATTGAGGCTTGGCGGGCTTCCTGGAGACAGAATCGATGTCCGGCCGTCGTAAATCCTTGCTCCGACGCACGGCTGCGGCTATAGAGAGAACGTGCGTCCTTTCCTGAAGTCGCGGCGATGCCGCAAGTGATTTCCCCGTCCTGCTGACTTCATATGAGCTGGGCGCGGGCTGTGCGGTAAGCGGCAACAATCGGTTAGGAAAAAGGCAGCGGTCCCTGCTCTCGATGCGCCATTTTTGGCATCACGCAAAAAGTGGTTATCGTCGGCGAGCAAGCGCTTTATTGGACCTTACGCCCGACATTATTTTTGCAATGAATTCGCACTCGCGTCAGAAGCGAATCTGGGTTTCATTGTACGATGCCGGCTCAACGAGCGCGCACGCTCAAGAGCCGGTCTGACAGCTGCCTTGACTAGCGGGCGCTGATGCAACGCGGGGCGGGCTCTCATCGCTTCGCAGAAATTGTTAGATGACCGAAGTTTCATTGCGCCTACTGGGCGCAAATCGGCTTCGGCCCCCTGGAAACGATGACCAACCTGCAGTGTTCCGCCCGACGCCGCACTGCCATCAAGCCTTCACCGGCTTGGGCGTGCGCGTTTCCGTTCGCCTCAGAGGCGCATGGTTTTCGCCCAGTCGGCGAAGCGGCTGATCATGCCAACATCACAACCGCGCTAGCCGCGACCACGGCCGCTCTCCCCGACGTTACGTCGCGGAAGGCGCGCCCACCTGGCTATGCGCCAAGGATATTCACACATGACCGCAGACAAGATGCTGATCGATGCAGCCCACCCCGAGGAGACCCGGGTCGTGGTGCTGCGGGGCAACCGCATTGAGGAATTCGACTTTGAAAGCGCCGCCAAGAAACTTTTGCGCGGCAACATCTACCTCGCCAAGATTACCCGGGTAGAGCCGTCGCTGCAGGCCGCCTTCGTTGATTACGGCGGCAACCGGCACGGCTTCCTCGCGTTCAGCGAGATTCATCCCGACTACTACCAGATCCCGGTCGCCGACCGGCAGGCGCTGCTGCGCGAAGAGGCCGAGGCGGCCGAAGCCGAAGCGCGCCAGGAAGCCAACGAGATTGCCCGCTCGCACGGCCATGATCGCGGGCGCGACCACCAGAACGATCACACTGGCGATGCCGGACCTGAGATCATTGAGGGCATTGTCGAGACTGGCGGCGACGAGTCCGGCCCACCTGAGTTCGAGGAAGTCGGCGGCGGCTCCGTACCGTGGGATGTCGAGGAGCCCGCAGCTGGCAGCCAGCCGGCGATGGCGGTGCAGCGCGACGACCCGGTGATCCGATCAGCGCAGCCGATGTCGGAGCTGATCCCGCAGGTTGAGGCCGCAGCCCAAGAGGTTGACTGGCAGGGCCAGCCGATCGCCCACGACGTCAATGGCGAGCAAAGCCACGGCGACCTTGGCCACGATCACACTCATCATTCCGATCATAGCGATGCGCAGCCCTCGACGGATGCGCAGCCGATGATGCATGCTGATGGCGGCTCCGCTCCGGCGCTTGAAGAAACGGTCGAAGAGACCGCCGCGCGCCGCCGCCGTCCGCGCCGCGCCAGCTACAAGATCCAGGAAGTCATCAAGCGCCGCCAAATCATCCTGGTGCAGGTGGTGAAAGAAGAGCGCGGCAACAAGGGCGCGGCCCTTACAACTTATCTCTCGCTGGCCGGCCGCTACACCGTGCTGATGCCAAACACCGCGCGCGGGGGCGGCATTTCGCGCAAGATCACCAACGCTGTCGATCGTAAGCGCCTGAAGGAAATCACCAGCGAGTTGGAAGTGCCGCAAGGCATGGGCCTGATCGTACGCACGGCCGGAGCGTCCCGCGCGGTGGCCGAGATCAAGCGCGACCACGACTATCTCTTGCGGCTGTGGGAAAGCGTGCGCGATCTCACGCTGAAATCGTCGGCCCCGGCGCTGGTCTACGAGGAGGGCAGCCTAGTCAAGCGCTCGATCCGCGATCTCTATTCCAAGGAGATCGACGAGGTCGTTGTCGCGGGCAAGGAGGCCTACGAGAGCGCGTCCGAATTCATGGGCATGCTGATGCCCAGCCACGCCAAAAACGTGAAATTCTACGACCACGCCGAGCCGCTGTTCGCCCGCTACCAGATCGAGCGCCAGCTGAACGCCATGTATTTGCCGCAGGTGACCCTGAAGTCGGGTGGCTACATCGTCATCAACCAGACCGAGGCGCTGGTCGCGATCGACGTCAACTCGGGCAAGTCCACGCGCGAGCATTCCATCGAAGAGACGGCGCTCGCCACGAATATGGAAGCCGCCGACGAAATCGCCCGCCAGCTGCGCCTGCGCGACCTGGCCGGCCTGATCGTGATCGACTTCATCGACATGGAAGAGCGGCGCAACAACCGCTCAGTCGAGCGGCGCATGAAGGACGCGCTTCGTTTCGACCGCGCGCGCATACAAGTTGGCCGCATCAGCCACTTCGGGCTGATGGAAATGTCGCGACAGCGCCTGCGCACTGGCGTGCTCGAAGGCTCGACAACGCAGTGCCCACATTGCATGGGTTCGGGTCTGATACGCTCGACGGAATCGGTGGCCTTGGCCGTATTGCGCGGCCTTGAAGACAGCCTCATGTCCGGCAATCCGCGCCATCTGCGCGCCACCACGCCCATCGACACCGCGCTCTATCTGCTCAACGACAAGCGCGCCTATCTGCGCGACATCGAGAGCCGCTACGGCATCACCATCCAGATCGACGCCGACAGCACCATGCAGGGCGCCAACTACCGCATCGACACCATGGCGGGCGGACCGGTCGTAGTCGAGCCGGCCAAGCCGCGCCATACCGTGCAGCTGGAAACGGCTTATGAGCAGGACGACGAGCCCAACGAGGGCGGCGTCACCGAGATTGTCGAAGCCAATGACGACGCGGAAGATCCGGTCGGAGATGGCGGCGATCGCAACAAGCGCGGACGCCGGCGGCGTCGGGGCGGCCGCAAGGACGGGCGCAGCGATGCGCCGATGCACGCAAACGGCGAGAACGGCGGCAATGGCCGCGACCGCAACGGCCATGGATCGCATCCCGATGCTGGCGAGGGCGCCAACGTCGTTGCGGCAAGCGGCGAACGCTCTGCGGCCAACGATCAGTCCGGCGACATGCCCGAGGACGGTCCGGACGCTGGAGAGCGCGACGATCAAGAGGGCGCAGGCGGCCAGGGTGACAATGCCAACGGCGCGCAAAGCGACGCCGAAAAGCGCGGACGCCGACGTGGCCGCCGTGGCGGACGCCGCAACCGCCGGGGCGACCGTCCCGAAATTGGCGCTGAGGGCTCCAACGACAACGTCGCCGAAGGGCAGCCGCAACAGGCCGAGCAACAGCAGCAGCAGCCGGGAACGCCAGGGGCCGAACAGCCGAGCGTCGTCGACAGCGCCTGGGATCGCAATGTGCCACGCCAGCGCCGTTCCTACCGGAATGACGAAAACCGTCCCGCCGAGAGCAGCCACGCCAGCGCGCAAGGCGATGTCGCCGAATTGGTCCGTGAGGCCGAGCCGGTGATTGCGCATCGCCACCTGGAGGCGGCCATCGCGGTCGGCTCCACGTTCCAACAGGTGCTCGTGCCAGCGCCGGAACCGAGTGTGCGCCATGTGCCAGAACCGGCGCCACAATCGGTCGCCGCGCCGCCGGCGCCAGAACCGCACATCAGCGCCTCCGAACCCGCCGGTCCGCCCAAGCGTGGCTGGTGGATGAAGAAGCTGACGGGCGGGTGAACAGGTAGTATCTCCTCTCCCCGTACTTACGGGGAGAGGAGACCGCGTCTCGCGGGCGGCCTCTTTGCCGCCAAGAGCCACGCGGTCGGTGAGGGGCAGCTGCTTGCTCCGGTCCCGTCACGACGGGTACAGAGCAAGCGGCTGCCCCTCATCCGGCGCCGAATTTGTTTGCGTCTCCGCGCAGGGCAGCGCCACCTTCTCCCCGTAAGCACGGGGAGAAGAGAAATGTGGATGCGCCGTCATCGGTCGTCATCTCGCCTCAAACCTGCGTGTTAGCTGGCTTAGACTTACGGTTGGTCCGACAGTAGGCGGATGAATGCGCAACTTTGGCAAGACTGATAGCGGCGTAGGGGCGACCCGTGGCGCGCCCTTACGGCTCAAAACCTGGGTCGCGGGTCTGCTCGCCGGCCTCATCGTGCTGCAGCCCATGGCCGTACAGGCACAAGCGCTGCACTTTATCCGCGACGCCGAGATCGAGGACCTTCTGTCCGACTATGCCCGCCCCATCTTCCAGGCGGCGGGCCTAGGCGCGCAAAAAGTCAAAGTCCGGATCATCCAGGACAACAGTTTCAACGCCTTCGTGCTAGACGGCCATAACGTCTTCATCAACACTGGCGCGCTCACCGAGGCCAAGACGCCGAACGCCATTATCGGCGTGCTGGCCCATGAAACCGGGCACATCGCAGGCGGCCACTTGGCAAGCTTGCGGGCGAAAATGGCGCGCGACGGCTCGATGACCATGCTGATGCAGATCATGGGCATCGGCGCCATGATCGCGGGCGCGGCGGCGGCCAAGGGCGGACAATCGACCGTCGTCGGCGTCGGCCAGTCTGTGCTGTCGGCCTCTGGCGATGTCGCGCAACGCTCGCTGCTGTCTTACCGCCGCGTGCAGGAATACTCCGCCGATCAGGCAGGCGTGCGCTTCCTCACCGCCACCAAGCAGTCCGCCAAGGGCATGCTGGTGACGTTCAAGAAATTCGCCGAGGACGAGATGCTTTCCGGCGTCGGCAACAATTCCAGCTACGCGGGCAGCCATCCCATGGCGCGCGATCGTATCTCGCAGTTGCAGACGCTGGCTGCCGCTTCGCCCTATTTCGACCAAACCGATGCTCCGGCGCTGCAACTCCGCCATGACCTGATGCGGGCAAAACTGTTCGGCTTCCTCGAGCCGCCGCAGGCTGTGTACAACCGCTATCCGACCACCGACAACAGCCTTCCGGCCCGCTACGCCCGCTCCATCGCCGCCTTCAGCGGTGGCGGCCTGTCGCGCGCGCTGCCGATGATCGAACAGTTGCTCGCCGAGCAGCCAGCCAACGCCTATTTCTGGGAGCAGAAGAGCGATTTTCTTTCGCGCGGCGGCAAACATGCCGAAGCCGCCACCGCCCTGCGCAAGGCGCTGTCCTTGAAACCCGATCAGCCCGCCATCCAGGCCGAATTGGCTCAGGAGCTGCTGGGCGCGCAGGATAAGAGCACGCTGCCCGAAATCGTAAAACTGCTGCGCAAGACCGTGGTCCTGGACGACAACCCGACCGCCTACCGCCAGCTGGCCACCGCCTACTACGGCCTCGGCGATGAGGGTAACGCCAACCTCGCCAGCGCCCAGGCCTCGGTGCTGGAAGGCCGCCTGAAGGACGCCAAGGGCTTCGCCAAGCGCGCGCAGGCCAAGCTGGCGCAAGGCTCGCAGGGCTGGATCAAGGCCGACGACATCCTGAGCATTCAGGAAGGCGACAGCCAGTAAGGCGTAGAGTAAGGGTGATGCAACTCGCGACAACGTGAACCGTGGCGCGATTTACGGCGTAACAAGACTTAGGCACTATGCTGCCGACGAAAAGGAAACCAAACCTCATGATCCTCAAAGACATTCGTGCGGCGTTTCGGCGCCCCATCATGGCCGCCGCCGCAGCGCTTGCGATGCTCGGTGCTGGCGTCGCCCTCGTTCCCGCCAGCACGGCCGTGGCCGCCGGCGACGCTTTCAGCGCCGACCAGAAGGCGCAACTCGGCGCCCTGATCAAAGACTACCTGCTGAAAAATCCTGAAGTCATGATCGACGTTCAGCGTATTTTGGAAGCCAAGCAGGAAGCGCAACGCCAGGAATCAGCCGCCAAGGCCGTCTCCGAGAACGCCTCCAGTCTCTACAAGAACGCTGGTCTGCCCGTGGCAGGCGACGGCAAGGGCGACGTCACGGTGGTTGAGTTCTTCGACTACAACTGCGGCTATTGCCGCAAGGCCGTCGAGCCGATGGGCAAGCTGATCGACGCCGACAAGAAGGTTAAGGTGGTCATGGTCGACTTCCCGATCTTCGGCAAAGACAGCGAAGGGGCCGCACGCGTGGCCATCGCCGCCGGCAAGCAAGGCAAATACTGGGAGATGCACCAGGCGCTATTGCGCCACAAAGGCGCCAACAGTGAAGAGGTCGCCTACCAGCTGGCGGAAAAGATGGGTCTCGACATGGCCAAGCTGAAGGCTGATGCGGGTTCGGAGGCAACCAGCAAGCTGATGGCGGACAACAAGGCCCTGGCTGAAAAACTTGGCATCCAGGGCACGCCGCATTTCTACGTCGGCGACAAGGTCATCCCGGGCGCGCCAGAAAACCTTTACGACGAGCTGACCTCGCTGGTTGGCGATGTGCGCAAGAACGGCTGCAAGATCTGCTGAACTTGGTCGGCGCCAGCGTATCGGGCAAAACGCAATTGCCTATGCTATTGAAGGAGTCGCTGGACCAGCGGCTCCTTTTCTACGTGAGGCCATAGATCCATGAAGCCGATTTTCGTCTTGAACGGCCCCAATCTAAACATGCTCGGCCTCAGGGAGCCTGAAACTTACGGCTCCGAAACGCTCGAAGACGTGAAAAAGCGCTGTGAGGCCAAGGCCAAATCCGCAGGCGTCAGCGTCGATTTCCGCCAGACCAACCACGAAGGCGAACTCGTCACCTGGATCCAGGAAGCGCGCGGCAAAGCATCAGGCATCGTCTTGAACGCTGGCGCCTACACTCATACGTCAATCGCCGTCCACGATGCTCTGCGCGCCGCCGACGTGCCCATTGTAGAAGTGCATTTGAGCAATATCTATAAGCGCGAGCCGTTCCGCCACACGTCCTACGTGTCGGCGACGGCGCTGGGCGTCATCTGCGGTTTTGGCCCAACAGGCTACGAATTCGCCATCGACGCGTTGGCGGCCCTAAGCAGCTCTGGTCGCACGAAGACCACCTGATGGCCGACAATGTGGTCTTGTGTGCAAACGCTGGTGCCCCTATTGGAAGGAAGGACAACCACAAGGCGTCCTCACCTCTGACGGGGGCGGGATGAACGAGGATATGGCAGAAGAAAAAACCACCATCGAACGCGAGCTGATCCTCGAACTGGCCGAGCTGTTGACGGAAACCGGCCTGACTGAGATCGAAATCGAGAAAAAAGGCCTGCGCCTGCGCATTGCGCGCGGCGGTATGATCAGTCACACGGTCGGCGGTTACGCGCCTGGGGCTGCTGGTCCTGGCTTGGCCCCAGCCGCTCCACCCACGCCAAAGTCAGCCGCAGAGCATCCTGGCGCCGTGAAATCACCGATGGTCGGCACCGCCTACCGTTCGCCCGCCCCGACCGCTCCCGTATTCATCGAAGTTGGCGCCAAGGTCACCCAGGGTCAGACGCTGCTGATCATTGAGGCCATGAAGACCATGAACCAGATCCCGTCGCCGCGCGCCGGCACGGTGACGCAGATCCTGGTCGAGAGCGGCCAGCCAGTGGAATTTGGCGAGCCCCTCGTCATCATTGAATGACCCAGCCAGCGCTAGGCGGGAGCCCCCTCATGTTCGAAAAAGTTCTGATTGCCAACCGGGGCGAGATCGCGTTGCGCATCCAGCGCGCCTGCAAGGAGCTGGGCATCGCGACGGTCGCGGTACATTCCACCGCCGACGCCGACGCCATGCATGTGCGCCTGGCCGATGAGAGCGTGTGTATCGGCCCGCCGGCCGCGCGCGACAGCTACCTCAATATTCCCGCGCTGATCACGGCCTGCGAAATCACCGGCGCCGACGCGGTCCATCCCGGCTACGGGTTCCTCAGCGAAAACGCCAAATTCGCCGAGATCCTGGACGAGCACAAAATCACGTTCATCGGTCCAACGGCAGAACACATCCGCATCATGGGCGACAAGATCGCCGCCAAGGACACGGCCAGGAAACTTGGCATTCCGTGCGTTCCTGGTTCGCCGGGCGCGGTCACGACCGATGATGAGGCGATGGTGATCGCCAAGGAGATCGGCTTTCCCGTACTGGTGAAAGCGGCCTCGGGCGGCGGCGGGCGCGGCATGAAGGTGGCCAAGACACCCGAGGATCTTTCCGTCGCGTTGGCCACCGCACGGAGCGAAGCCAAGGCCGCGTTTGGCGACGACGCCGTCTACCTGGAAAAATACCTGACCAAGCCGCGCCATATCGAAATCCAGGTGCTCGGAGACGGCAAGGGCAACGCGGTCCATCTCGGCGAACGCGACTGCTCCTTGCAACGCCGTCACCAGAAAGTCTGGGAAGAGGCCCCGTCCCCCGCCCTCAATGCCGACCAGCGCGCCAAGATCGGCGCCACCGTCGCGGCGGCCATGCGGAAATTGAAGTACCGCGGCGTCGGCACAGTCGAGTTTCTGTTCGAGGATGGAGAGTTCTATTTCATCGAAATGAACACCCGCCTGCAGGTCGAGCACCCGGTGACAGAGGCCATCACCGGCCTTGACCTCGTGATCGAGCAACTGCGCGTCGCCTCAGGCATGACGCTGCCCTACAAGCAGTCAGACATCACATTTTCCGGCCATTCCATCGAATGCCGCGTCTGCGCGGAAAACCCAAAAACCTTCCGTCCTTCGCCGGGCAAAATCACCTATTGGCACCCTCCCGGCGGCCTCGGCGTGCGCGTCGATAGCGGCGCCTACCAGGGCTATACGATCCCGCCTTACTACGACAGTTTGATCGGCAAGCTGATCGTGCACGGCAAAAACCGCAACGAATGCCTGATGCGCCTGCGCCGGGCGCTCAGCGAATTCGTCATCGACGGCATCGAGACCACCATCCCGCTGTTCGGCGATCTTGCGTCGCAAAAGGACATCATCGACGGCGAATACAACATTCATTGGCTGGAAAAGCATCTGGCCGAGTAGAGGACGAGGTGTCAGACACTTATGGCGCGAACGACGGTGCCAGCAATTCTGACAGTTAATGGCGCGCCAAAAGTGTCTGACACCCAGTCAACCATCGGCAGCAATGGTTGATCGTGTGTTGTTTCCACAACTATGCTTCCGGCGGGGCGGAAGCCTCTGCGGACAGAAGCAGGCCATGTCGACCAATCCGCGTGCGTCCATCGAAATAACGCCAGACGTGCTGCTGCGCGCTTACGCCTGCGGCATCTTTCCGATGGCCGAGAACGCCAACGATCCCGCACTCTATTGGATCGAGCCGCAGCAGCGCGGCATCATTCCCATCAACAACATGCAGGTGCACAAGCGCCTCGCCCGCACCATCCGCCAAGACGTTTTCGACGTCCGCATCGACACCGATTTTGAGGGCGTCATCGCTGGCTGCGCGGGCCGCAGCGAGGGCCGCAACTCGACCTGGATCAATGGCCGCATCCGCGAACTCTATGGCGAGCTGTTCGCCATGGGCCACTGCCACACGGTGGAAACATGGCGCGACGGGAAATTAGTCGGCGGCCTCTACGGCGTGCACCTGCACGGCGCCTTCTTCGGCGAGAGTATGTTCTCCGTCGAGCGCGACGCCAGCAAGACGGCCCTGGTGCACCTTGTGGCGCGCCTGAAAGCGGGTGGCTTCACCCTGCTGGATACGCAATTCGTCACCGACCACCTGCGCCAATTCGGCGCCGAAGAGATCAACCGGGACCGCTTCCAGCGACTGTTGACTGCGGCCTTGGCGACCGATGCGGACTTCAATCGCCTGCCGGCGACGGCATCGGGGCAACGGGCGCTGGCGATCGTGCAAGGCCTTGCGGTTCTGCCGGAGTGATTTTTCAGACGCGGCGTCTGTGGTTTCCGTCCCCTTAACAACGATTTGGGCCGAGGAGCTTAGAGCGCCTCTGAACACTGGCCTTGCCGTCACCGGCATGCTAGCACCGCTGCGATGCAAAGCGCCGGACGGAGCCACCGCCCGGCAACACGCGTTCGGCCCTTATTATGCTTGGTTACGTGGTTAGGCCTGTCGAGGCTCGCACGAATTAGCTCCGGCGCCCGGCGCCCCGTCTCCAGAGTATCGCCCTCGGCATGGTCTACACGCTCGCCCTGCGCAATTTCATTCACGACCGCGTCAGTCTGATCGTCACGCTGGTCGGGATCGTGTTTTCCGTCGTGCTGATGGCGATCCAGATCGGCCTCTACTACGGTTCGCAGCAGGTCATCACCGGCATGATCGACCACTCCGGCGCACAACTCTGGATCGTGCCGATCGGCGCGCAGAGTTTTGATGACTCCGCGCTGCTGAAAGGGGGCGAGAAATACGCCGCCCTGTCGCGACCGGGCGTCGCCTCCGCCATCGACCTGGGCGTGCAGACCATGGGCTGGAAACGCGCCGACGGCGCCCAACAGGTGGTTGTGGTGGTCGGCACCGATCCCTCCGACCAGGGCCTGGCCGCCTGGAACCTCATCGAAGGCACAGCCAACGACATCTACAAGCCGAACGGCATCATCGCCGACAAGGCCTATTTGGCGGATCTGCAACTCAAGGCGATTGGCGAGTCCGGCGAGATCAACGGCCAGCGCGTCGTGCTGGTGGGGATCACGGATCATATCCGCTCGTTCACGACGCTGCCCTATCTTTTCACCTCGTTGAACCGTGCGCGCATCCTCATGCAGGCGGGTCCCAATCAGTCCGGCTTCGTGATGATCAAGCTGAAGCCGGACACCAATCCCGAAGCGGTGCGCGCTGACCTGCAAAAATCCATCCGCGATGTCGATGTGCTCACCAACGAAGAGTTCCGGGATCGCAGCATCCACCACTGGCTGTTTGCGACGGGAGCGGGCGCGGCGCTGATCGCGGGAGCGGTCCTTGGACTGATCGTCGGCGTCGTGGTGGTGGCGCAGACACTTTATGCCAGCACCAAGGACCACCTCAACGAGTTCGCCACTTTGCGCGCGCTGGGCGCATCGTCCGGTTACATCATAAAGGTCATCCTGGTGCAGGCGGTGCTCAGCGCCGTCATCGGTTACGCCATTGGCATGATCGAAGCGCTGGTCATCATCTGGGCCACGCGCGACACGCAGCTGACCATTCTGTTGACGCCCTGGTTGGCGTTCGCGCTGTTCCTGATCACGCTGGCCATGTGCGTTTTTTCGGCCATTTCCGCCATCGTCAAGGTCACCCGCATCGATCCCGCCATGGTGTTCTCGCGATGAGCCAGGAACCGACCAGTCCGATCATGCTGAACGCCAAAGGCATTACGCGCGTGCTCGGCGAGGGGGCGGGCCAGGTGCAGGCGCTCAAGGGCGTCGATCTGGCGTTGCGCGCCGGCGAGTTGACCCTGCTCATGGGCCCGTCGGGCAGCGGCAAGACGACATTGCTGTCGATCTTCGGTTGCATCCTTCAACCGACGTCCGGCGACCTGTCGCTGGTAGGGCGCCCGACGGCAGGATTGAAGGCGGAACAGTTGGCAGATCTCAGACGTCAACACATCGGTTTCATCTTCCAATCCTACAATTTGTTCCCGACGCTGACGGCCATCGAGAACGTGATGCTGGCGCTGGACGTACGGCGCAAGCATGCCGACGACCGGCGCGCAGCCGCGCAAAAGGTCCTTGAGGGCGTCGGCCTCGGACACCGTTTGACGGCCTATCCCAGAAAAATGTCGGGCGGCGAGCGCCAGCGCGTCGCCATCGCCCGCTCGCTGGTGGGCGATCCCTCCCTGATCCTGGCCGACGAGCCGACGGCTGCACTCGACAGCGACAATGGCAAGGCGGTGATGGAGCTTTTGTCCGGCATCGCACAGGACCAGAGCCGTGCGGTTTTTGTCGTTACCCACGATTCGCGAATTGTACCTTTTGCCGACCGCATTGTGAAAATTGAAGACGGAAAACTTGTCAGCGATGAACGCCACTGGCGTCCCAAGCCCAGCGTGAGGAAATCATGACCAAGACCAACAAAGCGACGCTTGCCGCTCTCTGCCTCTTGATCCCAGCCACCATTTCCGTGTCGGAATGGACCGGCGGCCGTTTCGACGCCAGCGCCGCTGAGCAGCCCGCCAACGCCGAAGCCCTGGGCGCCGCCGAGGGCGCCGAATGGGTCGCGTCTGCGCCTGGACGGGTGGAACCCAAAGGCGGCGAGATTGTCATCGGCGCCACCATGAGCGGGCGCGTCGTTGCGGTGCAAGTTGAAGAGAGCCAGAAGGTGTCGCGCGGCGACATTCTGGTGCAGCTCGACGACGAGGGGATGGCGGCCCGCTTCCAGGCCTCGCGCATTGAAGCGCTGCGCGCTAAGAAGGATCGCGACGACAATGGCGGCGGCGACAGCGAATATCGCGTCACCGAGGACGATATTTCCAATGCCGAGCTCGCGCTCTGGAACGCGCGCGATGTTCTTGACCGGGCGGCCGGCAAGCGGCGTTCGGGCGAGAATACGCCGAGTGATCTGGATGAGGCGCGCAAGTCCTATGTCGCGGCTGTTGCGCTGCTGGTGACAAAACGCGATGCGCTGGTCGATCTGCAGAGCCGCAAGAAGCGCCCGAACCCGAACCGCCAGGAATCGGCACTGGCGGCGGCCCGCTCCGAGCAGTCGATTGCGGCGGCGCTGGTTGAAAAGACCCATATTCGCGCGCCCATTGACGGGACCGTGCTCAAAGTCGCCGCCAAGGTCGGCGCGACGGTGGCGCCGTCGCCCGATCTGGTGCTGGTCACCATGGGCGATCTGGCAAAACTGCGCGTAAAGGCCGAAGTGGACGAGCGCGATGTCGGCCGCGTGAAAGCGGGACAGGCCGCCATCGTGCGCGCCGACGCGTTTCAGGGGCAGGACTTCACCGGCAAGGTGACGAGCATTGCGCCCGCCCTGTCCTCGCCGGGCCTGCGCGACCGAGGCGCGGCGCGTCGCACCGACGTCGACGTGCTGGAGATCTTCGTCGATCTCGACGCCGATACGCCGTTGATCCCAGGGCTGCGTGTTGACGTATTTTTCAAGTCGGCGACACCAGCGGGGACGACGCCCGCGGCTGCCGGAGCAACTGGCGCCACCGCAACTGCGGTCGAAAAGCACAAGGCGCCCTAGGTTGACCAACGCCGACCGACCATACTGTTGCGTACGGTACGGCGGCGGTCGTCGTCGCTGCGACCTTTCGGTATGCCCATCACCCCCCTGGCTCGCCGGCCCCGTTCGCAGCATGCGTCTTGATCTTGCCGTGCCGGACGTCGCCGATTTCGCGCAACTGCCGCCGGGCCGCATCGAAGGCGTCGCGGATCGCGACATAAACGTCTTCGTGCGCATGATTGGCTTCCGGCTCATGGCTGACCATCAGGTCTGGCTTGCCGGGCAGGCCGATGTTGATCTTGACGTGGTAGATCTTGCCCTTGTGGTGGTTGCGGTGCGGAGCCTCGATGATCACGCGCAGATGCGTGACCCGATCGGTAAGGCGCTCCAGCGACGCCATGCGTTCGGACACCTTGTCCTTGATGGCGTCCGATGGCTCCATGTTGCGAAACAGGGTCTCGGCGACGACGGCCATGCGTGTTCCTCCTTGGTTTGAAATGGACCTCTGGGAAACGAAAGCGTCGGAACAAGTGTGCGCCTGAGCGGGGATCGGCGTCAACCACCGTCAGGGGCGTTGGCTTTTGTTGGTCGCTCAATGGAAGTCCCTCGATTTTGGCAATATGCGGACGTTGCGGGGGTGGGTGCGAGGTGGCGCCGCTTCCGGCCGGCTCCCCGTTGGTGAATCGGAAGCGGCAAGCAAAGATGAGCTTCTGGCTGAGCCGGGATTGGGTCTGAGCACCTCGTCGGCATTGGCGATCGGAATCGGCATAAGGGGAGAATCCACGACCAGCCGCAGCAGCCAGGCGCTGCGATCCTCCAGATGCTCCGAGATCAGATGAATAATGTCCTGGTGGCGCTGGATGCGGCCGCGGATCAGCACCAGCCGCGCCCCCATCACCACCTTGCGGTAGCGCTCCAGCACCTGCGGCCAGACCACGGCGTTGGCCACCCCTGTCTCATCCTCCAGCGTCATGAACACCACCCCTTTGGCGGTGCCCGGCCGCTGGCGGATCAGGATCACGCCGGCGATGGAGACGCGGCGCCCATTGGGCAGTTTGCGCAGGTCGGCGCAGGCCGCGACGCCATCGCGCCGGAATTGCGCGCGTAAAAAACTCATGGGATGCGCCTTCAGGGAGAGGCGCAAGGTCTGGTAGTCGTTCACCACATGCTCCGACAGCGCCATTTCGGGCAGCGCCACGGCCGCGTCCGCCCCCATCTCGGCGGCGTCGGCCCAGTTGAAGAGCGGCAACGGCAGCGCGGGCGGCAGCGCGCGCACCTCCCAGAGCGCCTGACGCCGGTCCAGCCCCATGGAGCGGAAGGCGTCGGCGGCGGCGAGGCGTTCGAGTGTGGCGGTCTGGATGCGGGCGCGGGTGCGCAAGTTGTCGGGGGTGGTAAAGAGAAGTCGTGAAGTCGTGAAATCGCCAAGTCGCCAAATCGGGTTGGAGGTCTCGTCGGAGCCCTTCTGCCCTGTCGCCAGCACGACTTCACGACTTGGCGATTTCACGACTTCACGACTCTTTACAAGCCGCACCACCTCGTCTTCCCGAAGGCCATCGACCTGCCGCAATCCCAGCCGCAGCGCCCAGCCGCCTTTGCCATCGGTTTCCAGCGTCGAATCCCAATCGCTGTGGTTGACGTCGGCTTCGCGGGCCGCGACGCCGTGCTCGCGGGCGTCGCGCACGATCTGGGCGGGGGCGTAAAAGCCCATCGGCTGCGAGTTGAGGAGCGCCGCTGCAAAAGCCGCCGGGTAATGGCATTTCAACCAGGACGAGACATAGACCAGCAGCGCGAAGCTGGCGGCGTGGCTTTCCGGAAAGCCGTAATCGCCAAAGCCCTTGATCTGATTGAAGCAGCGCTGGGCGAAGTCGGCGGTGTAGCCGCGCGCCACCATGCGTGAGACCATCTTGTCTTCCAGCGTATGGATGGTGCCCTTGCGCCGGAAGGTGGCCATGGCGCGGCGCAGCTCGTTGGCCTCGCTTGAGGAAAATTTCGCCGCCTCCATGGCGATGCGCATGGCCTGCTCCTGGAACAGCGGCACGCCTTTGGTCTTACCCAGGATCTGGCGCAGTTCATCGGCGGGGCCGTGCTTAGGGTCGGGCGAGGGATAGGTCTCGGGCTCGACGCCATCGCGCCGGCGCAGGTACGGATGCACCATGTCGCCCTGGATGGGACCGGGGCGCACGATCGCCACTTCGATGACGAGGTCATAGAAACAGCGTGGTTTCAGCCGCGGCAGCATGTTCATCTGCGCCCGGCTCTCGACCTGGAACACGCCCACCGAGTCCGCCCGGCACAGCATGTCGTAGACGGCCGGGTCTTCGCGCGGGACCGTGGCGAGCGAGTGGTGCACGCCGTAATGCCTGGCCAGCAACTCAAAGCCCTTGCGGATGCAGGTAAGCATCCCCAGGCCCAGCACATCGACCTTCAAGAGGCCCATGGCGTCGAGATCGTCCTTGTCCCACTCGATATTGGTGCGGTCCTCCATGGCGGCATTGCCAATGGGTACGACTTCCGAAAGCGGTCCGCGCGTGAGCACGAAGCCGCCGACATGCTGAGAGAGATGGCGCGGAAACCCCATCAGCTCGTGCGTGAGTTCGATGACACGGGCGAGCCTGGGATCGGCGGGATCGAGCCCGGCCTCGCGGATGTGCTTTTCCGGCAGGACGCCACCCGAGCGCGTCCCCCACACCATCCCCGAAAGGGCCGCGACCGTGTCTTCCGAAAGCCCCATGGCCTTGCCCACCTCGCGCACCGCCGAGCGGGCGCGGTAGCAGATGACGGTGGCGGCCAGCCCTGCCCGCTCCCGCCCATAGCGGGCATAGATGTACTGGATCACCTCCTCGCGCCGCTCGTGCTCGAAATCGACGTCGATGTCGGGCGGCTCCTGGCGCTCGGGGGAGATGAAGCGCTCGAACAGCAGGTCGACCTCGACCGGGTTCACCGAGGTTATGCCGAGCGCATAGCAGACCGCCGAATTGGCCGCCGAGCCGCGTCCCTGGCACAGAATGCCCTGCGAGCGCGCATAATGGACGATGTCGTGCACGGTGAGGAAATAGGGCGCATACTTCAGTTGCGCGATGAGATCGAGTTCCTTGGCGATGACCGCCGCGATCTTGTCCGGCACGCCGTCCGGATAGCGCCAGGCCACACCCTCCCGCGTCAGATCCTCCAGATGGCCCTGCGGCGTCTTACCAGCGGGGATGGGTTCGTCCGGGTACTCATAGACCAACTCTGAAAGCGAAAATCGGCAGGCCTCCATGACCTCGATGGTATGGGCGAGCGCCGCCTCATGGCCGCGAAACAGGCGGGCCATCTCCTGGGGCGATTTCAGGTGCCGCTCGGCATTGGCTTCCAGTTCGAGGCCCGCGTCAGCGACGGTGCATTTTTCGCGGATGGCGCTCAGCACATCCTGCAAGGGGCGGCGGTGCGGGGCGTGATAGAGCACGTCGTTGGTGGCGATCAGCGGTGTGACGCAGCAGGTCGCGAGGGCGGCGAGCGCTGCGATCCTCGCCCGGTCTTCTCCACGGTAGCGATGGCTGGCGGCCAGATAGACGGAGGCAGGAGCGAGGCTGCGTCTGATGCGCACAAGCGCGGCGGCGAATGGCGTGGGATCGCGCCGCTCCTGCGCCTCGACCTCGCGCCAATCCCAATCGGGCGGCGGCAGGCTAAGGAAAATCTGCCCCTCGGCATGCGCCGCCACATCGTCCAGGCCGAGCCGGCACTCGCCCTTGCCGGCGCGCCGCTGTCCCAGCGTCAGCAACCGGCTGAGCCTCCCATAGGCCGCCCGGTCCGTGGGCAGACAGATCAGACTCGGGGCGTCGGTGAGATCGAGCCGCGCCCCGACGATGAGGCGCATATCGGCCTCCTTGGCCGCCAGATAGGCGCGCGCGACACCGGCAAGCGTGTTGCGATCCGTGACCGCGATGGCGCTGAGCCCGCGCGCTTTGGCGGTGGCCACCAATTCCTCGGCATGCGAGCCTCCTTCCAAGAACGTGAAATTGGTCGTGACCTGCAGCTCGGCATAGACCGGGCCGGCATCTTTGGGCTTATGACGCACCCCTGAGGTTTGGTTCCACGCACTCACAGCAGCCATCCAAGAACAATGTGCGAATATAGTTGCTTGTTTGTTCTTGATTTGTCAAGCGAGATCTGTCAGATTGTTTCGGACGCCAATTTGGCGCGCCAAGTTCCGCGTCGTCCCTCGTCATAAAGAGTGCGTGTGCCATGTACGCCAAACGCAAGCAGATGCCGTCAGCGCCCCAAGGACCGCGCAGGCGCTATGATTTCGGCGCGCAGTCCACCCGATGCGGCCCGCTCCAGCGCCAGGCGCCAGCCATAAGCCGCACAAATGTCCGCGACGATCGCCAAGCCGAGGCCACTGCCGGGGCGGCTTGGATCAAGACGTGTTCCTCGTTCAACGACGGCCTGACGCTTTTCAGACGGTACGCCCGGGCCGTCATCCTCGACGCTCAGAACCGCCCCATCGCCACGCAACTCGAACCCGACCGCAACCGAAGTCTGCGCCCACTTGCGGGCGTTGTCCGCGAGATTTCCCACCAGTTCCGTGAGGTCGTCGGGGTCCACGGCCAGCGACGCGGACACCGGCACGCCGACACGCCAAGCAACCTGCTCGCCTCCCGGCAGGCGCTGCATGCTGGCGGCGATGCGCTCGATCACTGGCCGAACGGGCGTGGCGGCATAGCGCCGATCCGGGGCGAGGCGGGTCAAGGCGAGTTGACGCTGCACATGCCGGTCCATCAAACCGGTCTGCTCTCTGATGTCGGCCGCCGCACCAGTCACGTTTCCAGCCTCGATCTGGCGCGCCACCGAGTTGAGCACGGTCAAAGGCGTCTTCAAGCCGTGGGCAAGATCGCCGGCGCGCGCGCGCGCCCGCCCGACAGACGCGTCCTGGTCGGCCAACAAGGCATTCAACTCATCTACCAGAGGCCTTACCTCATCTGGACCCTGCGCCTCGAGCCGTTGGGACCTGCCCGCGCGCAATTGTTTCAGCCCGCCGGCGAGCGATTTCAGCGGTTGCAAACCAAGTTGGGCCTGCAGAAAGGCGCCGGCCCCAAGCAGCGCTGCGATGACGCCAAGAGACATGGCCAATTCACGATCGAAATCGCGCACCGCAGCGTCAATTTCCTTGCGGTCAACAGCGATCAGGACCTGCAACGCATGGGTCGATTTTGCGCTCTGCATGCTGATGGTGCGCGCCAAAGTGGCAAGCGAGGTGTCCTCAGGGCCAGGCAAAGTCAGCCAAGCTGCCGGAGCCGCCGCCGCCGCTTCTGGCGCGATGAGCGTCTGATCCCAAAGCGATTGAGAATTTGCGACAGGTTTTCCCGCCACCGCAATCTGCCAGTAGAGGCCGCTCAAAGGACGATCAAAGCGCGGGTCGGCCAAAGGTTTAACAATCTTGACAGCGTCATTGTCGTCAAACGACACCGCGTCGATCAGCTGCCAGAGATGGTTCTCAAGTTCGTTGCGGACCCGCGTTTCAACGTGCTGCCGGAAAATCGCGTCAAGCGCGAACAGCGCCAGGAGCAGCGACAGGCAGATCGTCAGCATGGAGACCAAGAGCAGTCGGAGCTTGAGCGAACCTCTGGTCACGTCTCACATGCCGCCGATGGTATAGCCGAAGCCTTTGCGGGTTTCGATGATGCCGGGTCCGAGTTTGCGGCGCAAGCGTCCAACCAGGACCTCGACAGAGTTGCTGTCCCGCTCGAAGTCCTGAGCATAGAGCTGTTCGGTAATTTCAGATTGGGGCACCATGCGGCCCATTCGGTGCATCAGCAACGCCAACAGCCGGTACTCAAGAGGCGTGAGGTTGAGCGGCCGGCTGCCGGCGCTTGCACGCATGGTGCGGGTATCGAGCGTGAGGGCGCCGGACGTCAGAACAGCAGAAGCGGAGCCCGCGCTGCGCCGCACGATGGCCCGCAGGCGCGCCAAAAGCTCGTCGAATTGGAACGGTTTGGGCAGGTAATCGTCGGCGCCGGCGTCGATGCCTTCGACGCGCTCGGTCCATGCGCCCCGCGCCGTCAGCACCAGTACGGGCGTTTTCACGCCCTCAGACCGCCAGCGCTTGAGAACGGTCAAACCATCCAATCGCGGAAGGCCAAGATCCAGAACGATGGCTGCAAAGTCTTCCGTGCCGCCCAGAAACCAGGCGGTTTCGCCATCATTGGCATGTTCGACCGTGTAGCCATTGGCTTGCAGGCCGGTTCGGAGGTCGGCCGCGATCGGGGCTTCGTCCTCAACCAGCAGTACACGCATCATCCACCTCGGACTGTCAAAGCTATGGCTGTCCGGGCATCGACGCGCACCACGACGACGTTACCCGCCGGATCGAGAAGTTTGACATCGTAGACCAGGGCCGAACCTGACTTACGCAAGTTTAGGGCCAGAACTTGCCCCGGGTGGGCCTGACGCGCGCTGGCGACGATGCGGCCGACCGGCAAGGCGTCGCCGCGATGCAGGGCGTTCCGCGCGTCGCCTTTGCCGCTATCTCCGCCGCCGTCTCCGTCTCCGTTGCCTTTGCCGCTGCCCTTGCCGCTATTGTCGTTGCCGCCGCCGCCTCCGCCACTCCCGCTGCCACCTCCGCCGCTCCCTCCGCCACCGCCACTGCCGCTATCGGCCCAAGCGGGCGCAGTCGGCGCCAGCACGGCGGCCAGCAGCGCCGCTCCGGCAAGGACCAAAAACCGTCTGCGCGGTGAAACTGGCAACATGCGAGTGCAACGATCGGTCATCGGTCGAGGATACTTCCAAGAGCAAGAGGCACAGAGTCAACTGCCGCATCCTGCCTTAGTCAACCTGAACACAACCTGACATTGGCCCTAAGCGCAGCGTCACCACGGAAGGACGATAACTCTGAACATTGGCAAGCAAATCAAAGGAGTAGGCTCGATGCAGTCCTCAGTCACATTATCAATTGCGTTCTGTCTGTTAGGGGCGACAGCAGCCAGCGCCGCTGTGTCGCCTCAACTCGCCGGCTGGCGGGGCTTGGCTGTCGCCGCGGATGGGCGCGCGCGGCTTGCGCCCAGGCTAGAGGTTTTGGCGCGCAATGGCGCCGACGACGCGGCCAGCCAAGAGGCCGGCGACGACCTGCTGGACGACCGGATGGGCCGGCGCCATCACCGTCGCGGCCGAGGCGGAGACGATCGCCCGAACCATGACCGCAATGCCGACGGGGGCGGCGACCAGCAGGAGAACGAACACTCCGGCAACGATGGGTCCGGCTCCGGCGCCTCCAATTCTGGGTCGTCCGGGTCAGGCAAGTCGGGATCGGGCAATGGCGGCAAGGACTGATACCTATCTGCATTGATCTTGACCGATTGTCTTCTGGCAGATCGGAAACCAGTTTTGTGGGCGCACAGCAGTGTGCCCGGCGCGCCGCATCCGCAGGTCTATCGGTGTTGCAAACCTGGCGCGCTGCTGCGCGCCCCAATCACCGATGAGTCAGCATCAACGACGTTTGGTCTGATCCGCGCCTGCCGCGTTCAGGCACGCAAATTGACGCGCCCTGCAGGTCTGTTCCTGCGGGGAATTTTTTGGCTGGTCACGATGCCGCAAAACTCCAGGTTTCGCATTGACGCATTGAGACATGATTGGAACGGATGGGGCATTCACCGCTGGTCAAGCACCGTGTCGGCGATCACAAAAAAATTGAGGCCGCCGGACATCAGTGCCGCAGCCTCAATCTTGTACCGTCGAACGGACGTTCAACTCATCCAACATGCGACTGCAAAGGTGTCGCGTTTCCTTGCAGACGGTCGCTCCCCCAATTCCGCACGCGGCGGTCGCCGCAATCAGGCAGTATTGGCTTGCCGATCACGGCGTCTGTCCGACAGCATCATGCCCCCAAATGGCAGCGTCAGGCCATGTCAGCAACGGGTACGTCCTGTTTGACCGGATGGCCGGCGCCTTCGCCGCGCACGTGGCCCTTGGGATCGTCGGCGCCCTGGCGGGCAAGAATGACGGGTGCGTCCTGCTTGACCGGGTGGCCGGCGCCTTCGCCGCGGACATGGCCCTTGGGATCGTCGGCGCCCTGGCGGGCGAGGCTCGGCGTGGCTGCGGCCAGCAAACCGGCGGCGGCAATTGTCGCAATCGAGATAAATTTACGCATAGGCTCTGCTCCTGAGGTTGATTGCACCGTTGAACTCGTGTCCGGTGCTGACAACAGAAGTAGCCCTGAGCGCTTGAACCTCTCCTGACGCCGATTGTCAGGACATCGTCAGATCAAGGATCCGCTAGTCCTTCGGAAAATCCAAGCCCATTTCACGGTAGCGCTCGGGGTCGTCGCCCCAATTTTCGCGCACCTTGACGAACAAAAAGAGATGTACGGGCTTTTCGGCCATTTCGGCGATGTCCTTTCTCGCCTCCATGGAAATGGCCTTGATGGCGCGGCCCTTGTCGCCAAGCACGATCGCGCGCTGGCTCTCGCGTTCGACGAAGATGGTCTGTTCAATCCGTATACTGCCGTCTTTCAAAGGCTTCCATTGTGTGGTCTCGACTGTGGAGGCATAGGGAAGTTCTTCATGAAGACGATCATAGATTTTTTCACGCGTGATCTCGGCCGCCATCGAGCGGATCGGAGCGTCGGCCACTTGGTCTTCGGGGTAGAGCCACGGTCCTTCGGGCATGGCGGCCACGAGGTGCGCGCCAAGGGCTTCGACCCCATGCCCGCGCTCGGCCGAAACCATGAAGGTCGCCTCGAAGGTCGCGCGCTCGTTCAACGTCTTGGCGAGCGCAAGGAGTTCCTCCTTGGGCGTCAGATCAATTTTGTTCAGCACCAGGATGGGTTTGCTTGGCCAGTTGGCGAGGCGCTCCGTCACTTGTTGCACATCTTCGCTGAGGCCGCGCGCCGCATCGACCAGCAGTACGGTGATGTCGGCCTCGCTGGCTTCGCTCCAGGCAGCGCCCACCATGGCGCGGTCGAGCCGGCGGCGCGGCCGGAAAATGCCGGGCGTATCGACCAGCACCAGCTGGCAGCCGCCGTGCATCGCGATGCCGCGAATGCGGCCGCGCGTGGTCTGCACCTTGCGGCTGACGATGGACACCTTGGTCCCGACCAGCCGGTTCACCAGCGTCGACTTGCCTGCGTTGGTGGCGCCGATGATGGCGACGAAGCCGGCGCGGGTCGGGCCGGTCCATTTCGGGGTCGTTTCAGCTTCAGTCATTGTGCGCTCTCCCAGATGCGTTCGCGCTCCAGGAACGCCCGTGCGGCGGCCTGTTCCGCCATGCGTTTGTTGGTGCCCGCGCCGCGCGCCGGCTTGGCGCCGTCGACACGAACTTCGGCGGTGAATTGTGGGGCATGATCGGGGCCGGCGCGCTCGACCTCGACATAAAGAGGGATGCTTTTTCGGCGGCCCTGCGCCCATTCCTGCAGCGCCGTTTTGGGATCGCGCTCTGCCTCCGCTCCCGCGCCGATCCGCGGCAGCCAGAGTTTGCGCACGACTTTTCGGGTGGCGATGAAACCGGCGTCCAGGAACACAGCGCCGAGCACGGCTTCGCAGGCGTCGGCCAGAATGCTCGCCTTGGTTCGTCCGCCGCTGGTCAGTTCGCTCCCGGACAGCAGCAAGTGGTCGCCAAGTTGGATATCGATGGCGACCTCGGCGCAGGCGCCGCGTTGCACCAGCGTGTTGAACAGGCGGGCGAGATCTCCCTCACGTGCGTCAGGGTTCATCTCGCACAGCAGTTCGGCGATCGCGAGCCCGAGCACCCGGTCGCCAAGGAACTCCAGCCGCTCGTTGTCGCCGGCCCCCTTGCCGTCGCGCGCACTGGAATGGGTCAGCGCCTGGCGCAACAGGGTTTTGTCCCGGAACTTGTGGCCGAGCGCTTTTTGCAGCGGTGCAGTGGTGTCGGTGACACGCGCCATCAGATTTGGGTCATCAGCAATCGGCCCCTAGTACAGGAAGCCAAACAGCCTCGACCACCGGATGCCCGTAGGCCAGGTCCAGGGCCGCAACAGATAGCCATTTTCATTATAGGAGAAGAACACGATCTGCGCTTTGCCGACCAGATTTTCGAACGGCACGAAGCCGACCCCGCCATTGGGATCGCGGCTGTCGGAAGAATTGTCGCGATTGTCGCCCATCATGAAATAGTGGCCCGCCGGGACTTTGAAAACGCCCGTGTTTTCCAGGTTGCGATCAGGAGAGCGGTCGAGAACGTGATATTTGACGCCATTGGGCAAGGATTCCTGGAACCGCGCGATGTGAAAATCGGTACCGCCTTTGTGTTCGGTAAAATCATCGACGCGCACGCGCGGCACGGGCTTGCCGTTGATGTAGAGGATGGTGTCCTGGACCTGGATCTCGTCCCCAGGCAGGCCGACCAGGCGCTTGATGTAGTCGATGTTCGGCTCGGTCGGCTTGCGGAACACGATCACGTCGCCGCGTTGGGGCTCGCCCGGCAACAGGCGGCCGGAAAAGCTCAGCGGCAGGACCTCGTTCCAGAAGAAGGTCGGGATGGCGAAGGAGTACTTGCTGAAGCCATAGCTGTACTTGGAGACGAACACGTAGTCGCCGACCAACAGGGTTCCTTCCATAGAGCTGGACGGGATCGTGAAGGGCTGGAACAGGAAGATGCGTACGACAAAGGCGATCGCCAGCGCCTGGATGACGACCTTCAGGATTTCCCAGAATTCTTCGGCTGTTGAGGCTTGGACTTCAGACTTTACGGACATTCCGGCAGGCTCCTCAGCGCGCAACAGCGTAACGCCCAGGCGCGGGCGATCCCGCGGGGCTGGCTTGTCATACCCTGGAGCGGCGGTGCTGGCAAATACACGGTGGGATTGGGTTAGGGCGTGGGTTCAAAGGCAACAGCTTTCACGATCACATGGACGTTCAATCCAGGACGCAACGCGAGGCGGCTAACGGACACCGCGGTGAGCCGGGCCACGATCCGGTCGCCGGAACAGTCAATGAGCACATCGGTGGCGCCCGACCCAGCCTCGCGCAGCTCTTGGATACAGCCGGCAAGAATGTTCAACGCGCTTATCCCGGTCGGAACCGAAAGCGCGATCATCACGTCACGGGCGCGTACGCGCAGACGGACCAGTGCGCCGGGGGCGATTGCGATTGCCGGAACCTGCCATAGGTTCCCCACCGAGCGCAGCACGGTCAGACCCGGCGTCGTGGTGGCGGCGGCGACCCAGGCCTCCACCACCGCACCGGCCTCGCCGCGGTCGGCCGAAGGCAGCTGCTCTGCGTGCGTGAGCACCTCGCCGACGGGGCCGTTGGCAATCACGCGGCCAGCGTCCAAGACCACCACGGTCGTGGCCAGCCGCACCACTTCGGAGAGGGCGTGGCTGACGTAAACAATCGGTATGCCGGCTTCGTCGCGCAGACGCTGAAGGAACGGCAGGATTTCCTCTTTGCGCGCCTGATCGAGAGCGGCCAACGGCTCGTCCATCAGCAGCAGGCGCGGTTCTGTCAGCAGCGCCCGGCCGATGGCGACGCGCTGTTTCTCGCCGCCCGACAGCCTTTGCGGCGCCCGTTCGAGCAGCGGACCGAGGGCGAGCAGCTCCGCGATTTGATCAAAGCGGGCGCGGCCGCGAATGCCCTCCTGTGCGAACCAGCGGCCGTAGCTGAGGTTTTGTCGCACGTTGAGATGTGGAAAAAGTCTGGCGTCCTGAAACACATAGCCCAGCTGGCGGCGGTGCGCGGCAACGTGCAGCCCAAGCGCCGTATCGGTAAGCGCCGTCCCATCCACGACCACGCGTCCCCGCTCCGGGCGCAGCAGCCCCGCGATGATGTTGAGGAGCGTGGTCTTGCCCGATCCCGACGCGCCGAACAGGGCAAGAACGCCCGCGCCGGCGTCGATGCGCGCCTCCAGCGTGAACGCGCCCTGGCGGTGGTGGACGTCAAGGGAGAGGGACATTCGGTGGGCGATCCAAACTGAAGGGGCTGCTTATTAGCCTGTCGGCGCCCGATGCTGCCAGTTCTAAACCCAGGTCCGGTGCGCGGTCCTTTACGATAACTTTGTAGCTAGCGGACTACCCTGCCGGAAGTGGAACTGTCGCTTGCGACCGAACGAAATGCGAACAAACGCGTTGTAAGGGCAGATAACCGGGGTATTGCGGGCCTTGTTATTCGACGCAGGGTATAGCGTCGGCTAGTATTGCCCGACAAATCCGGCCTGGCGGCACCCGGCGCGTTGCGCGCAGGGGGCGCCTTTTTGGGACGAAGACGCATGGAATGGCTCGTATTGGTTCTGGCGATCGCCGCCATCTTCGTTCTGGCGATGCGCCGGTCGCGGCTGGTGGTGTGGGGCGCCACAGCCGGCGCCGTTGCGGTGCTGTATTGGCTGGCGACGCCGACCGGGCACACGCTGTCGCTGTTCCCGGTTTTGCTCATGCTGATCCCGGCCGCCGCGTTCTTCGCGCTGAACGTCGACAAAGTGCGCCAGACTCTGATTGGGCCGATCTTCACGGTTGTCCAGAAAAGCCTGCCGCCGGTTTCGGAGACGGAGTCTGCGGCGCTTGAGGCGGGTACGGTTGGTTTGGACGCGGAGCTTTTTTCCGGTACGCCCGATTGGGCCAAGCTGAAGGCCGTCCCGCCGATACAACTCACGACCGAGGAGCGCGCTTTCCTGGACGGGCCCACCGAAGAGCTCTGCAAGATGCTCGACGATTGGGAGATCCGGCACAACCAGCACGACATACCCGAGCGCATCTGGCGCTATGTGTCCGAGAAGGGTTTTCTCGGCATGCTGATTTCCAAGGAGCACGGGGGCTTGGGATTTTCCGCCCAGGCCCAATCCTTGATCATCGGCAAGATTTCTTCGCGCAGCCCTGACGCCGTCACGGTGGTGATGGTGCCCAATTCGCTCGGGCCGGGCGAACTGATCGAGAAATACGGGACGCCCGATCAGAAGGAGCATTTTCTGCCGCGGCTCGCCAAGGGACTGGAGATCCCCTGCTTCGGCTTGACCGGGCCGACCTCGGGATCGGACGCCGCCAACATGCGCGACATCGGCGTGGTGACCAAGGGTCAGCACAACGGCCAGGAGGTGCTTGGCATCAAGTTGAGCTGGGACAAGCGCTACATCACGCTCGGCCCCAAAGCGACGTTGCTGGGATTGGCGTTCCATCTGCTCGATCCCGAAAAGCTCCTTGGGCAGACCGACGACATCGGCATCACGCTCGCCCTTATTCCCGCTAACCATCCCGGCGTGCGCATCGGCCGCCGCCATTTGCCGTCCGGCGCGGCGTTCCCGAACGGTCCGAATTGGGGCGAGGACGTCTTTGTGCCGATGGACTTCGTTATCGGCGGCCAGGAGAAGGTCGGCCAGGGCTGGCGCATGCTGATGGAGTGCCTATCGGCGGGGCGCTCGATCTCGCTCCCGTCTTCGGCGGCGGCGGGCGCCAAGACCATGCTGCGCGTCACCACGGCCTATGCCCGCATCCGCCGCCAGTTCGGCATCGCCGTCGGCAAGATGGAGGGCATCGAGGAGCCGCTCGCCTTGCTCACCGAGAACGCCTACGTGCTGGAAGCCGCGCGCGGCGTGACCGCCTCGATGGTGACGCGCGGGGAAAAACCCTCCGTGCTCGGCGGGTTGCTGAAATATCAGTCGACCGAGCGCATGCGCGATAGCGTGAACGCAGCCATGGACATTCACGGCGGGCGCGGCATTTGCGACGGGCCGGCCAACTATCTGCAGTCGGCGTACCAGATGGTGCCGGTGGGCATCACGGTCGAGGGGGCGAATATTCTCACGCGCTCGCTGATCACGTTTGCCCAAGGGGCGCTGCGCGCGCATCCCTACCTGTACAAAGAGATTCAGGCCGCGCAGCAGAAGGACCCGGCCAAGGGCGTCGCGGACTTCGAGCATCTGCTGATGGATCATGTGGCGTTCAGCGTCTCGAACCTGTTCGGCGCGCTGTTCCACAATGTCACCCTCGGGCTGTTCGCGAATGCGCCGTCCGACGCGGGACGCACGGGCACGTGGTATCGCCAGCTGTGGCGGGCTTCGCGCACGTTCGCATTCGTGGCCGATATCACCGTGGCCATGCTGGGTGGTGGCCTGAAGACCAAGCAGCGCATAACCGGCCGCATGGCGGACGCGCTCTCAGAGCTCTATTTGCTCTCCTGCGTGCTAAAACGTTACGAGGACGACGGACGAATTCTCGCCGATATGCCCTTTGTGGAACTGGCGGCGCGCAATGGATTGCACCGCTTTCAGGTGGCAATCGGCGGGGCGATAGACAACTTCCCGATCGCGCCTGCCCGCTGGCTGATGCGCTTCGTCGCCTTCCCGCTGGGCGCGCGCATGCGTCCCGCCAGCGACCGTCTCGCCCGAAAAGCCGTGGCCCTGGTGCTGGAGCCGGGCGACGCGCGCGACCGGCTGACGCGCGAGATTTTCGTGAGCCACGACGCCAACGATCCAGTCGGGCTGCTGGAGCATACGCTACCCAAGGTGGTCGCCGCCGAGGAGGCGCAGCGCAAGCTGGAGCGTGCGGTGCGCAAGGGCGAGGTGAAGCGGTACCATGGCCGCGACTGGATCGCCGAAGCCAAGACCAAAGGCATCATCACCGAAGCCGAGGCGGTACAACTTCGCGAGGCCGAGGATCTGACGGCGCGCGTGATCGCCGTCGATCACTTCGATCCGGACGAGGTCAAGCCGAATTTCCGTGTGCTGTCGAATGCGACGACCAGCAAGGCGGCGGAATGATGATGGAAACTCAGCCGGTGCGTCGGTCCACCTTCTCCCCCTGCTTAGGGGGAGAAGGTGGCGCTCTTGCGCCGGTTGAGGGGCGGCTGCGGGGACCGACGATGGGTTGGCGCCTGGTAGCACCAGGGCCGGAGCTTGCGGCTGCCCCTCACCGACCGCGTGGCTCTTGGCGCAAAAAGGCGCCTGCGAGACGCGGTCTCCTCTCCCCTTGAAGAATGGGGAGAGGAGAGTCCCCGCCGGCAAGTTGCATTCGATTTTGAGAGAAGAAAGTTCCCCCCATGCCCGCCGACATCAACGCACTCAAAGACTGGCGCTTCTCGGTCGATCAGGAATCCATCGCCTGGGCCGTGTTCGACCGCGAGGGAGAGCGCGTCAATACGCTCAGTTTCCGTG
Organism: Hyphomicrobiaceae bacterium; assembly: GCA_031393505.1. Lineage (GTDB taxonomy): Bacteria > Pseudomonadota > Alphaproteobacteria > Rhizobiales > Hyphomicrobiaceae > JANYHF01. Next base: position 67,296 of record JANMVX010000270.1, read on the forward strand.
CAATTGAGGAACTGGGCGCTATCGTGGCTCAGGCCGAAACGCTCGCGGCCGCAGGAACGATCAAGGGCGTCGTCTTCATCTCGGGAAAACCGGCCAGCTTCATCCACGGCGCCGACATCCGTGAGTTTGATAGCTTCCGCTCCGAAGGCGAAGTCCGCACTGGCGTTACTCAGGCCACGGAAATTCTGGACCGGCTGGAAAAACTCAGCGTGCCCACAGTCGCCGCCATTCACGGTATGTGTCTTGGCGGCGGTTTAGAGCTGGCGTTGGCCTGTTCCTGGCGCATCGCCGACCGGGACGACGCTACGCGCCTGGGGTTCCCCGAAGTGAAACTTGGCATCTTCCCTGGCTTTAACGGGACTTTCCGCTCGATCCGCCAAGCTGGCCCAACCGCCGCCATGACCGCCATGCTCACTGGCAACATGTTGCGCACCGGCGCGGCCAAGGGCATGGGGCTCATTGATGAATTGGCCGCCTCCCCGGCCAATCTGCGCTGGATGGCGCGCAAGGCGGTGCTCGCCAACAAGCGCTCCAAGGGCGCCGGTTTTGCCCAGAACATCATGCGGCAGTGGCCGGTGCGCGGCTTCCTGGCCGATCAGATGCGCAAGAAAACGCGCGAAAAAGTGCGCGAGGAGCACTATCCCGCGCCCTACCGGCTGATCGATCTGTTCGATCAATACGGCGGCAGCGACAGCGCCATGAAAGCCGCCGAGACCCGCCTGTTCGCGCCGCTGATGGTGAGCGACACGGCGCGCAACCTGCGCCGCGTGTTCAAGCTGTCCGAGGCCATGAAGGCGCAGGCCCCCAAGGGCGGCGACTTCAAGCCCAAGCGAGCGCATGTGATTGGCGCCGGCACCATGGGCGCGGACATCGCGGCCGTCTGCGTACTGGCCGGCATGGAGGTCAGCCTACAGGACATCAACGAGGAGCAGTTGAAGAAGGCGGCCGAACAGGCCAAGAAACTGTTCCGTAAGCGCCTGAAATCCCGCACCGAGGTCGACGCCGCCATGGCGCGTTTGCTGTTGGACGGCAAGGGCGAGCACCTTCCGCGTGCGGACGTTGTCATCGAAGCCGTGGTCGAAAAGCTCGAGATCAAGCAGAAGATCTTCAAGGACATCGAGCCGCGCATGAAGCCCGGCGCGGTGATGGCGAGCAACACCTCGTCCATCATGATCGAGAAGATCGCCGAACCTTTGATGGACAAGGGACGCCTGATCGGCCTGCATTTCTTCAATCCAGTCCCCGCGCTGCCATTGGTCGAAGTGATCAAGGGTGTGGACAGCCGCCCCGAGGAAATCGCCAAGGGCTGCGCAGTGGTGACGGCCATCGGCAAATACCCGCTGATCGTCAAGAGCGTGCCCGGCTTTTTGGTCAACCGCGTGCTCGTGCCCTACATGATGGGCGCCATGGCCAAGCTGGATTCCGGCGTCGAGCGCGAGAAAATCGACGAGGCGGCCAAGACCTTTGGCATGCCCGTGGGCCCGTTGGAGTTGGCCGATCAGGTCGGCTTGGACATCTGCAAGTTTGTGGCGGAAATCCTGGGCATTTCGGCCGGAGCGATGGAAGGTTCCAAACTTGCGACCCTGGTGTCTGGCGGAAAATTCGGCAAGAAGACCGGCGAAGGCTTTTACGTCTGGAAGGACGGCAAGCCGGAGCAGAAGACGCCCGAACCTCCGTACAATGCCGTTGAACTGCACCTGCTCGGCGAAGAACTGGTCAAGCCCATGATCGACGAATGCGAGCGCTGCCGCGACGAGAAGGTGGTGGAAAGCGCCGACATGGTCGACGCCGGCGTCATCTTCGGGACAGGCTTCGCGCCGTTCCGCGGCGGGCCGCTGCATTACCGGGCGAGCCAGGGTGCTGTGACGAAGCGTGAGGCGGCGTAAAAAGTAGGGACTAGGGACTAGGGACTAGAATCCCGTCAGTTTCTATCTATCCCTAGTCCCTAGTCCCTAGTCCCTCCTACGGAACGCAACCATGTCCAACCGTGACCTAAAACGCATCGCGATCATCGGCGGCAGCCGCATTCCGTTCTGCCGCTCCAATTCGCTGTATGCGGAGCAGACCAACCTGAAGATGATGTCGACCGCCATTTCCGGGCTGGTGGACAAATACAAACTCTCTGGGGTCGCCATTGGCGAAGTGGTCGGGGGCGCGGTGGTCTCGCATTCGCGCGACTGGAATCTCGCGCGCGAAGCCGTCATCGACACCAAGCTCGCTCCCACCACCCCCGGCATCACCATGCAGCAGGCCTGTGGCACCAGCTTGCAGGCGGCCATCGATATCGGCGCCAAGATCGCGATCGGGCAGATCGAGAGCGGGATCGCCTGCGGGGCCGACACCACCAGCGACGCGCCGATCGTGTTTTCGCGAAAATTCGCGCAACGGCTCGTGGCCTTGCAACGCGCCCGCACCGTCATGGAACGGCTGGCCGTGTTCAAAGACTTTTCGCCTGGCGAGCTTTCTCCGCAGCCGCCCAACACCAGCGAGCCGCGCACCGGCCTCAGCATGGGCGCGCATACTGAACTGATGGCCCAGACCTGGAAAATCGCTCGCGCCGATCAGGATCAGCTGGCATACGAGAGCCATAAGAAGGCGGCGCAGGCCTATGCCGAGGGGTTCCACGACGACCTGATCGTTCCGTGTGCGGGCGTATTCCGCGACAACAATCTGCGAGCTGATATCGATCTCGCCAAACTGGCGACCTTGAAGACGGCATTCGAAAAATCCGAACGCGGAACATTGACGGCCGCCAACTCCACGCCGTTGACGGATGGCGCATCGAGCGTGCTGCTGGCGTCCGAGGAGTGGGCGGCAAAGCGGGGCCTCGCCCCGCAGGCGTTCCTCACCTTCGGCGAAACCGCCGCCGTCGATTTCGTCGCCGGCGCCGGTCTGTTGATGGCGCCCACAGTCGCGGTTGCACGCATGCTGGATCGCGCCGGACTGACGCTGCAAGACTTCGATTTCTACGAAATCCACGAGGCGTTCGCCGCCCAGGTGCTCTGCACGCTGAAGGCTTGGGAGGATCCCACCTACTGCAAGGATGTTCTGGGTAAAGACAAGCCGCTCGGGAGCATCGACCGCGCAAAACTGAACGTGAAGGGATCGAGCCTCGCCTACGGCCACCCGTTCGCCGCCACCGGCGCGCGCATCCTCGGCCTTGCCGCCAAACTGGTGGCCGACAAGGGCGGACGCGCGCTGATCTCGGTCTGCACCGCCGGCGGCATGGGCGTGACGGCGATCATCGAAGGGGCAAAGGGCGCGCGGCTGGGGGCTTAGGCTCTGGCGTCAAATCGCTGGGCGACGGCGCGCCAATCCGATCTACGTCTTTGGCAGCCAGTCAGGTGCCGGCCGTCGGTTCGTGGCGAGGTAGTTGGCCATCGCGCCCGCAACTGTTCGCACCGCCGGCCGCAGGGTCATGCGGTCGCGCCATCGGATAAGCTGGGGCGTTGCGTTCGTTATCGGCGCGCCTTTTCGATCACCGAACAGTTGCGCCATGTAGAAGGCGATATCAGCATACGTCAGATCTCCGGCGAGATAATCGCGCCCGGCGAGCTGCGCCTCCATCGACTCATAAAACATCGCCGCTGCGGCGCGCGCGGCTACCGCCGCAGGATCCGCGGGACGATCCTCCAAGAGCATCAATCGAACGACGTGCGGAAAGTAGACTTCGTCAGAGCGATGCTCCAGCAAGCGGGCGCGGGCCCTTTCGGCTGCGCCAGCCGGCCAGAGCGCCGGGTGGGGCTTAAAGTCTTCAAAATACTCAAATATCTGCGTCGAGTCGAATATCTCCAGGTCGCCGTGTATGAGCACAGGCAGCTGTTTTTTGGGATTGATGCGCAGCACGTCCGGGTGCGTCGGATCGTAGCGGTCCTCTTTCGTGAACGGCGCCATCACGAGTTCGAAATCCAGACACTTCTCGATGGCCGCTATCTGGGCCTTGGCGCCAAACATGCTCAAGGGGCCGGAGTAGAGCCGCATTGGCGTCATGGTTTGAACTCCCTGATTTGGGCCGCTGCCCGATGCACCGATCTGCGCCCTCCTCAACCATCCGTGTCGTGATCGGGATGCTGACGGTTGCTGGCGGCGATTGCGGCGAGCCGGCCTGGAAAAAGCGCCTCGCCGTCGGCCGTGGTTTCTTCCCGCAAGCCCGCCAGCTGATGAAACCAGGCAAGCCGCGATTCCGATCCGCTCTGCACGACCGGTGGAATTGCCGACGGCGTGTCCAGCGAGCCGAGCGTTACGGCAAGCGTGTCGGCCGCGTGCGACTCGAACGTCAACGGTGTGCCGCACGCGCCGCAAAAGCCGCGCTGGACGACGGCGGATGACGCAAACCAAGTCAAGGCGCCGCGTGTGACTTCGAAGGCGGATCGCGGCGTACTCGCCAGCGGCAAGAAGTAGTTCCCGGCCGCTTTCTGGCACATCCGGCAATGGCACAGGTGGGCGCTGGCCGGGTCCAGGTCGGCGCGGTAGCGAATGGCGCCACATTGGCAGCCGCCGGTGAGTTGCATGGTTTGGCTCTCTGAACTGGTGCGCCAGTTAGTTGGCAGGCAGGCGATTGATCACGGTGGCTACGGCCTCACCTAGCCGCCCTTGCATCTCGACATCGAGATGGATGCCATCATAGGCGCTGGTCACAATCACCTGTCCCGCGTCCAGGAATGCCGCCCCGTTCTGGGCCGCCACCGCCTCATAGAACGGCGAGAGCCGCAGCGATTTCTCATAGCCGCCCGCGAACATCTCGCCAAAAAACGCGAACGCGCCGAACGTGTTCAGGATCGGCGGCGGACAGATTACGACCGCCTTGGGCGCGCGCCCACTGCGTCCGGCTTCGGCGCGCGAAAGCTGCTTCAGCAGCACTTCGACGCCGCCCGCGATATCGAAGGGTCCCACCGAAAACCTTGCTTTCAGATCGTTCGTGCCCAGCATAATGGCCACGACGTCCAACGGCATGTGGCTGCGAATGATGGCCGTGAAGGTCGAGGACCCGTCCAGCCACATCCCCTCGATGGGATCGGCATGCACCGTGGTGCGGCCGTTCAGGCCTTCCTCCACCACGCTCCAGTCCGGCCCGAGCGCCGCCCCCATGACGCGCGGCCAGCGCTCATGATCGGCGTAGCGGCCATCGGGACGCGGGACGGTGGCGTAGCCCCAGGTGTTGCTGTCGCCGTAGCAGAGGATGCGGGGCATTGGGAAACTCCGTTCACAGTGGACGAGGCAGGGATTCTCCTCTCCCGTTCTTACGGGGAGAGGAGACCGCGTCTCGCAGGCGCTTCTTCAGCGCCAAGAGCCACGCGGTCGGTGAGGGGCAGCGGCTGGGACAGGGCCCGGTGCTGTCGGGCACAGACTTAACTACGACCCGTACGGAGCAAGCGGCTGCCCCTCATCTTTCGCTGGTTCCTCGCTTGCGCTCGGGCGACATCTTCTCCCCCTGAAAAAGGGGGAGAAGAGGAAAAAGCGCCGTCACGCCAGCTCGGCCTTCGCCCCGACGCCCCACTCCAGCATCGCCGGCAGCGCCATGAGCATCGCCCGGTAGGCCTCGGCCGAACCGTCGTCGCCGAAATCGGCCAGGTGCGTGCCGTAGCTGGTGAAGCGCGAGGCGACCGGCGCGAACATGGCGTCGGCGATGGTGAATGCGCCGAACAGGAATGGTCCGCCGCCGCCAAAGCGTTTGCGCGCATCGCACCAGATGTCGACCACGCGCGCGATGTCGCGGCGGCAGTCGTCGTTCATGTCGGGTTTCAGCCCGAGCGTTGAAAACTTCATAGGCAGCCGATAGCGCAGCTCACGGAACATCGAGTGCATTTCGGCCGAAATAGCGCGGGCGTGCGCACGGGCGGCAGGATCGGCGGGCCAGAGTTTGGCCTCGGGATGCGCCTCATTCAGATACTCGGCAATGGCCAAGCTGTCCCAAACGGGAAGTGCGCCATCTTTCAGGACCGGAACTTTCCCCGACGGCGTCCATTTGGCGATCAGCGCCTTGGTGTCCGGCTTGTCGAGCTGGATCACCACCTCCTGGAACGGCAGGCCTGCTTTCTTCATCAGCAGCCACGGGCGCAGGGACCACGAGGAGAGCTCCTTACTGCCGACGATGAGCGTGTAGGCGGTGGACGCCATGTGACGGTTCCTTCCGGTGCGATTGTGTTTGAGCCGCGCCCCTGGCAATACCTAGGCCTGACCTCAAGGAGCAATTGAAGAAACGATGGCAAAAAGCAAGGACGCTGCCAAGACCGAAGCGCGTGGCCCCAATGGCCGGGGCACGGCGAGCGATGTTCTGATCGCCTCGCCTGGCTCGGCCGGGGCGGCGCCGATCCATTTGGTGCGCAAGGCAACCATGGCCAATGACCTTGCGGGGCTGACGGCGGCCCAGCAGCGCTGGCTGGAGGTTTCGGGATTTGCCGGTGAGGCGGGCAAGGTTGTGCGCGTGCCGGGGGCGGACGGCGGGCTAGCGGCCGTCGTGGTCGGCGCATCGGACGATATCGCCGATGGCGGAGGGCCGCTGCAACTGGGAAATCTGCCCTTGATGCTCGATGCCGGCGACTACCGGCTGGCTGACGGCGCCAAGGCCGGCGATGCGGCGCTGGCCTGGGCCATGGGGGCCTGGCGGTTTGAGCGTTACAAGGCGACCAAATCCAAGCCCGCCGCCCGTCTTGTCGTTCCAGACAGCGCCGTTCGCGCCCGCGCGATCCAGATGGCCGACAGCGTCTGGATGGCGCGCGACCTCATCATGACGCCGGCCTCGGACATGGGGCCGGACGAGCTGGAGAAGGCGGCACGGCAGCTGGCCGGTGAGCACGGCATGACCGCGCGCTGCATCCTGGGCGATGCGCTCCTGAAGGAGAACTTTCCGATGATCCATGCCGTGGGCCGCGCCTCGACGCGCGCGCCAAGGCTGGTGGATCTGAGCTGGGGGCGGGCGGGCGCCACCAAGATCACGCTGGTCGGCAAGGGGATCTGCTTCGACACCGGCGGGCTCGATATCAAGACCGCCGACGGCATGTCCAACATGAAGAAGGACATGGGCGGGGCGGCCACCGTGCTGGCCCTGGCGCGCATGATCATGGGGGCGAAGCTGGATGTGCGGTTGCGCGTGTTGCTTCCCATCGCCGAGAACTCGATCTCGGGCAACGCGTTCCGCCCCGGCGACATTCTTCACGCGCGCAACGGCACGACGGTCGAGATCGGCAACACCGATGCCGAAGGGCGCTTGGTGCTGGCCGACGCCATGGCGCTGGCCTGCGAGGAGGCTCCGCACACACTGGTCACCTATGCGACGCTGACCGGCGCCGCCCGCGTGGCTCTGGGACCCGACCTGGCGCCGGCCTATACGGACGACGACGCCCTCGCCTCCGAACTGATGGCCGCAGGCCTGGCGGTCGACGATCCGGTCTGGCGCATGCCGCTGTGGATGCCCTACGACAAGCTGCTCAAGAGCAACATTGCCGACGTCAACCACATCTCCGGCGGCCCGCATGCCGGATCGGTGACGGCGGCGCTGTTCCTCAAGCGCTTTGCCAAGGATGCCGGCGCCTATCTGCATTTCGACATCTTCGCCTGGTCCGCCAAGGCCAAGCCCGGCAAGCCTGAAGGCGCCGAACCGCAAGGCGCGCGCGCCCTGTTCGAGGTGCTGCAGAAGCGACATGGCGCATGACCAAACTTGATCCCCGCCGTCACGCTTTTCGCGCCGATCTGGCCGATGCGCGGTTGCGCGGACAAGTCGAGGCAGAGCGATTTGTCGAGGGCGAGATCAAGCGCCTGATCGTGCCTTCGATCGAGTTGCATGCCGCTCCGCGCACCGACCAGCCGGCCACCACCGAAGTGCTGTGGGGCGAAGACATTCTGGTGTTCGAGGAGACCAAAGACTGGGCCTGGGTGCAGTTGGAGCGCGATGGCTACGTCGGCTACATGGCGCGCGAGGCGTTAGGGCCAGCCAGCGAAACGCTGACGCACAAGGTCTCATGCCAATGGGGCTATGGCTTCAAGAGCGCGGACATCAAATCCAACCTTCGCATGGTGCTGCCATTTGGCGCGTGCGTGGCGGGGACTTTGGAGAAGGACTTCTTGCGGTTGAGCAACGGGCTTTTCATGCCGCGCCAACACGCTTCGCCTCAGGCCGCATGTGAGCCTGATTTCGTCACCGTCGCCGAGCGGTTTCTGGGCACGCCCTATCGCTGGGGCGGCAAGACCGCCTTGGGGCTGGACTGTTCGGGATTGGTGCAAGTCGTACTGCAGGCTGCGGGCGCCGAAGCCCCACGCGACAGCGACATGCAGGCCGCAGAAGTTGGCGACCCCGTGCCCAAGTCCGGCTGGTCCCACCTGCAACGGGGCGACCTCGTATTCTGGCGCGGTCACGTCGGCGTCATGACCGATCCGGCCCATCTGCTGCACGCCAACGGCCACCACATGGCGGTGACGCGCGAGCTGCTGGTGACTGTGATCGGGCGCGCCGAAGCGATCGGATCGGCGGTGACGGCGGTGCGGCGAGTAAAGGTCTCATCGCCGCCGAATACGTTAAGGCCTTGATTTTTCGAACACTGATCCAGATCAATGCGGCATTTGTTGCTGGCAAAGAAGAGTGCTATAGTAATTCTTTGTTGCTGACAGTCTGGTTTTGTTCGGTCTGTTGAAAGGTTAGTATCATGCCCCAGTACGAACCAAGCGCGCGGGTCTCTGAAGATGCCAACGCAAAATCCAATATTGCGGAAATGCTCAATCCGGCCAAAAGCTTTGCCGTTTTCGGCGTCGCGGCCCAAAACGCCATGCGCGGCAATATGGAGCTGGTCAGCTTCGCCAGCCGCCGCGCCCGTGCGCAAATGGACCTGCCGCGCAAGGCCATGGCTTGCCGGTCGGCTGCCGAGTTCGGGCAGCTGGGCGCTGCCTTCTGGCATGAGGCGTTTCAGGACCTGGTGGATTGCAACCAGCGGCTGCTGGCCTCTTGGACCCAGTCCATGACTGACGCGGGACAGGGCGGCCTGGCCCGCTCCATGTCGGATTTCGCGACCAACACGCTGCGTCCCATGGAGACGGCGACCGAAGAGGCCGGCGCGGCGATGGCCGAGCATCCCACAGAGCCCTGGGCCTGGTGGCGCACCGACCTCAAAGGATTGAAATCCACGCGCAATGGCAACGGCCATCACACCGATCACAACGAACTCAGGGTCGGGCCGTAATCCCAACCTGCATTGATCTTGGCCGATTAACTTCTGCGAGATCGGAAGCCAGTTGCGTAGGGGCGCACAGCAGTGC
>JANMVX010000202.1:0-10304 GCA_031393505.1 Hyphomicrobiaceae bacterium
GAACTCGCGCAGCGACATCTGGTGCTGCTTGTTCTTGTCGTAGCTTTTCGCAAACACGTCGAAGAGTTCGTTTTCCGATGTCATGTCGACCTCTGCCTCGCCTGTTGCTCCGCTTCTGAGCCCCTGTCCCGCCGGCTGCGACGTCGAAAGGGGATCAACGCGGCTGAGTGACCGACCCGGATGCCGGCCCCCTTGGCGGGCATCCTGATGTCGTGATGCACATACTACCATCTCCGAGCTGAAAACCGGACAACAAAATCGTTACGCTCTGGTAAGGTGATACGCGATCAAACTGACGCGGAGTGTTGCGCTCAATCGTGGTGTTTCGAGGGTGATTTGGGACGCCACAAGCCAAAGGTGGAACACATGGTCGCAACCAGGCCGGGCCGTACCGGCGCGAGGCGACCGATTCGGCTGAGTATGGCATGAGTCGTGGCGGTGGTGTCAGGAACTTGTTCTTCACAAGTGCCTGACACCCAGTCGTTTGCAGGTTGCCGATCCGGCAAGGAACTGGGTGTCAGGCACTTACGAGCCGTAAGTGCCTGACACCACCCACACCCGGTTGTCGTGGAACGGCGCGCCGCCGTGGGGAGCGGATTGCTCCGCGCCCGTCAGGGTGTTGATGCCCGCGCCGCCCGCGAACTGCGCGTTGGGCGCGATGCCTTCCACGATCACGACTCCACGTTGCAGGCCGGGAAAGGCCTTAGCGACCAAGCCAATCTCGCCGCGCGCATTGCCGATCCGGATCGCGCCGCCGTCGGCCACGCCCAACGCCGCCAGATCCTCCGGATGCACCAGCGCATGCGGGGGCCCGTGTTTTTCGCGCGAGGTCGGCGTTTCGTTGAACGTCGAGTTCAGGAACCCGCGCGCAGGCGAGGTCGCCAGCCGGAACGGATGCGCCGCATCAGGCTCTTCAGTCACCGCCCAGTGATCGGGGAATTCCGGCATGGCGGGCACGTCGCCGCGAAACCCTTCGTTGCGGCCGGGAAGGTCGGTCCAATCGGCTTTCAGGCGGAATTTGCCGTCGGGCCAGGCGAAACCATCGAGGAAATGCGCTTTCCGGAACTCCGGCATGACGTCGATCCACTTGCGCCGCTCCAGCTCGCCCAGACCGGGACGGCCGGAGTTGACCAGCGTCCATTCGATCAGTTCTCGCGGCGTCATTTCAAACCCGCGATGCTCGGCCCCGACGCGCGCGGCCAAGCCGCAGATCACCTCGTGATTGCTGCGGCACTCTCCGGGCGGCTCGACCAGTTTTGGCCCCAGTAGAATGTGCGGATGCCCGCCGCCCTGATAGAGGTCGTCGTGCTCCAGGAACATGGTCGCGGGCAGCACGATGTCGGCCATTTTCGCCGTCTCGGTCATGACCTGCTCGTGCACGCAAGTGAACAGGTCTTCGCGTGCAAAGCCCTTGCGCACCAAGGTCTGGTCGGGCGCGACCTCCATTGGATTGGTGCTTTGGATCAGCATGGCTTTGACCGGCGGGCCACCCGCGAGGTCGTAGGGATCGCCTGTCAGCGCCGCGCCAATGCGGGACTGGTCGATGACGCGGACGCTGGGGTCTTTCTGGTCCAGCCCTTCGATCAGCGTCTTGTTCCATTTGTAGAGGCCCGACAGCGAGTGCATGGCCCCGCCGCCTTCGTGCGCCCAGGCGCCGGTGACGACCGGGATGCAGGTGACGGCGTGCATGTTGGACGCGCCGTTGCGGCTGCGGGTAAAACCGTAGCCGATGCGGAAATAGGCCTTTTTGTGCGTGCCGATCAGACGGGCGAAGGCCTCAATTTCGGCCACTGGCAGGCCCGTAATCGTGCTGGCCCAGGCCGGGGTCCGGCCCTCCAGATGCGACTGCAACTCTTTGACGGAGCTGGCGTATTTCTCCAGATAAGCAAGATCCGCCAGCCCGTCGCGGAACAGCACGTGCATGATGGCTGCGGCCAGCGCCCCGTCCGTGCCCGGCTTCAGGCAGACGGCCATATCCGCCTGCTCCATGGTGCCGTTGCGATAGATGTCCACCGCCGCGATCTTGGCCCCGCGCTCCTTGCGCGCCCGCGCCGCATGGGCCATGACGTTGACCTGCGTGGCCACCGGGTTGCCGCCCCAGATCACGATCAGGTCGGACTTTGCCATTTCGCGCGGGTCCGGCCCCCACAGCGCGCCAGATCCCGCCATGGCGCCCGGCCAGGACGTGCCGACGCAGATCGTGCCGTGGAAACGCGAGTACTTTTTGACGTGGGTCAGCCGCTCGATGCCGTCGCGCATCACGAGGCCCATGGTGCCGGCGTAGAAATAGGGCCAGACGCTGGCCGCGCCATGCGCGCGCTCGGCGGCGTTGAAGGCGTCGGCGGTGCGCTCGAGCGCCTCGTCCCACGTTATGCGCGTGAACTGGCCCGATCCCTTCGGCCCGGTCCGCCGCAACGGATGCATCAACCGGTCGGGATGATGCAGGCGCTCGGCATAGCGCGCGACCTTGGCGCAGATCACGCCGTCGGTGTAGGTATTCGCCTTGGCCCCGCGCACGCGCCCGATGCGATGCGCGTCGAGCAGCTCCACCTCCAGCGCGCAAGCCGAGGGGCAATCGTGCGGGCAGACGCTGTGGCCGATAGGGATTTGGGTGGGCATGGGGGGCTCAAATTCCAGATCGGAAATGAAACCCGCCTGATAGCAGGCGGTTTCGCTCGATATTTCTACGCCGGCACCCTAAATTTCCTTTCGTCACGTAGCTATCAATTTTTATGGCTCCAAAATCGAGAACAATGTAAGAACGCAAGGGAGGAGTTGGAAGATGAGTATAGTGCCCGAGCATCGGTTCAGGATTGACGTGTTCACGCCGGAGACGCTCCCCATGGAACGTCTTGCCGAATACATGTCGAAATTCGCAAAATTCTTAGGCGAACAGGATCGTGTGCATTTCGTGGCGGTCGAGCCGGGCAGCGCTGTTTTGGTTGCGCGCGCTGAAGCACAAGCTGCTCCAGAGGTTGAGCGCCAACTCTTGGCGTTTAGGCAAGGTTCCGCGCAGCCAGAGTCTGTCAAGGCATGGCAAGAACTGGATGATATGCTCGCAGCCGACAATGCCGTGGGACAGTTGCTTGACGCTACTGGTGCAGAGATTATTGCATTCCCTGGCCGCACACGCCCTAAGCCGCTTGAGTTTGGCCCATTCCGAGAAGATGGCGTGCTCGAAGGCGTCGTAATTCGCGTCGGTGGCAAGGATGGAAGCGTACCCATTTGGCTCAAAGATGGATCAGTGATTCATAAATGCACCGCGCCGGTGGAGCTGTCCAAAGAGCTTTCGGAATACTACCAGGGCACGCTTTTAAGGGTGAGGGGCAGCGGCAGATGGATGCGTCTGACTAACGGCAATTGGAAGATGCTAGCGTTCGACATAAGGGACTTCGCCCCCCTTGACAGTCGTCCGTTGGCAGAACTGGTCAAACATTTGCAGGCCATCCCGGGAGCTGATTGGGGCATCGATTCTGCGCGCGATCTCTGGAAACTCAGGAACGGTGGAGACGCGCTTTGATGGTCGTATTCGATGCCAACTTCTTGATTTTCTTTCTCGATCCAAAGATCAAGGGTGGAGCAGGCACAGATCCGCGTATCGACTTCCTGGTAGCCAATATTCAGGAGCGACGGGACAGAATTGTCGTTCCGACGCCGGCGCTTAGTGAACTTCTGGTTGGTGCGAAGGATGCCGCTCCAGCCTATCTTGATGTCATAAATAGATCTCGCTTCTTTCGCATTGAGCCGTTTGGCGAACGTGCTGCTGTAGAGGCAGCTGCCATGACGAGAGACGCCATCACTCGTGCGACCAAACTTGACCCGGCCACTCAATCGAGTTGGGCCAAAGTCAAATTCGACCGGCAGATTGTTGCGATCGCAAAAGTTGTTGGCGCAACCTCCATTTATTCGACCGACACTGACGTTGCAAAGCACGCCAGGGAAGCTGGAATCCCGTCGGTTTCACTTGAGGATCTGCCAAACCCGCCGATGCCTCCTCAAATCGAATTGGATCTTGTGCCAACGGAACCTCCGATTGAAATCGAAACGGATCAAGACGACTGAATATTGTCAGCTAACAGACGATCCTTATGCTCCTGCAAGATGGTTCGAAAGCGGAAGTTGCGGCGTAATTGGTCCGCGCGAGGACAACATGCCCCTGCCCATAGCCCCCCATTGGTTCGAAAAACGCCGCATCGACGACGACGTGACCCTCATCACCGAACCCCACGTTGTGTCGCTGATGCGCTGCAACATCTGGCATGTGCGGGGCCGCGACCGCGACCTGATGATCGATACCGGCGTCGGCGTCGTCAGTCTGCGGGCGTTCGCCAAGGACGTTCTCGACAAGCCGGTGACGGCGGTGGCCACGCACGTCCATGCCGATCACATTGGCGGCCATCACGAATTCGACGAGTGCCTGGTGCATGAGCGCGAGGCCGAGGGGCTGCTGACGGCGGAACGGACGTTCACTCTGGCCGGCGAGGAATTCGACGCCCGCGATCTTGCGACGCTGCTGTTGCCAGCCACGGACGATTACGTGTTCGAGGGGCCACTGATCACAGCGCTGCCTCACGCCGGTTATGATTTGAGCCGCCACCGCATCGCCCCGGCAAAGTCCGCCCGCACCGTAAAGGACGGCGACCTCATCGATCTCGGCGACCGCGTGTTCGAGGTGCTGCACCTGCCGGGCCACTCGCCGGGCGGCATCGGGCTGTGGGAAGCGACCACCGGCACGCTGTTTTCAGGCGACGCCATCTACGATGCGCCGCTATTGGACACGCTGCATCATTCCAGCATTCCCGATTATATCCGCAGCTTCGAGCGCCTGCGCAACCTGCCGGTGCGCGTGGTGCACGCCGGTCACGACCCAAGTTTTGGTCGCGACCGGTTGATGGAGATTACCAGCGAGTACCTGAGGAAGTGGCGGGTTTTTTCGTAGGGGCGACCCGTGGGTCGCCCTCTGGCGGTGTGGTTTGTGGCACGAGGGCGACCTACGGGTCGCCCCTACGCCAAATCGAACCGGTCCAGCGTCATCACCTTGGTCCAGGCTGCCACGAAGTCGTGCACGAACCGGTCTTGCGCGTCCTCGCTGCCGTAGACTTCCGCAACCGCGCGCAGCACGGAGTTTGAGCCGAACACGAGATCGGCGCGGGTGCCGGTCCATTTGAGTTCGCCGGTGGCGCGGTCGTGCCCTTCGAACGCGCCTTCGGCACCCGCCGCTGCCTTCCAAACCGTGCCCATGTCGAGCAGGTGCACGAAGAAGTCGTTGGTGAGCGTCTCTGGCCGCTTGGTGAAGACGCCGTGCTTGGCCCCTCCAGAATTGGCGTTCAGGACGCGCAGGCCGCCGACCAAAACCGCCATTTCAGGCGCCGTCAGCGTCAGCAACTGCGCCTTGTCGAGCAGCAGCGCCTCGGGCGAATGGGTGTGCCCGGGTTTCAGGTAGTTGCGGAACCCGTCAGCCGTCGGTTCCAGCACGGCGAACGAATGCACGTCGGTCTGCTCCTGCGACGCGTCCGTGCGTCCCGGCGTGAAGGCAACCGTCACGCTATGTCCGCCGGCCTTGGCGGCCTTCTCGACAGCTGCACAGCCGCCCAGCACGATCAGGTCGGCGAGCGAGACTTTCTTGCCGCCAGTCGCCGAGGCGTTGAACTCCTTCTGGATCGCCTCCAGACTGGCAAGCACTTTTGCCAGTTGAGCCGGCTGGTTGGCCTCCCAATCCTTTTGCGGCGCCAAGCGAATGCGCGCGCCATTGGCGCCACCGCGCTTGTCCGAACCGCGGAACGTCGAGGCTGACGCCCAGGCGGTCGAGACCAGTTGGGCGATGGTGAGGCCCGATCCGAGGAGTTTGCCTTTCAGCGCGACGATATCCTGCGCATCGATCAGCTTGTGATCGGCGGCCGGGACAGGGTCCTGCCAGAGCAGAACTTCCTTGGGCACGAGCGCGCCGAGGTAGCGTGAGCGGGGCCCCATATCGCGGTGCGTCAGCTTGTACCAGGCACGGGCAAAGGCGTCGGCGAACTGGTCCGGGTTTTTATGAAAGCGCCGCGAAATCGGCTCGTAGATCGCATCCATCCGCAGCGCCATATCGGCCGTGGACATCATAGGCGCGTGCCGCTTGGACGGATCATGCGCATCCGCCACCGTACCGGCGCCAGCGCCGCCCTTGGGTGTCCACTGCTGCGCGCCGGCCGGGCTCTTGGTCAGCTCCCAGTCGAAGCCGAACAGGGTGTCGAAATAGCCGTTGTCCCACGTCGTCGGGTTCGGCTTCCAGGCGCCCTCCAACCCGCTGCTGATGGTGTGGAAGCCGATGCCGCTGCCAAAACTGTTCTTCCAGCCCAGGCCCTGTTCTTCGATGCTTGCCCCCTCGGGGTCGGGGCCGACGTATTTGCCGGGCTCAGCGGCGCCGTGGGTCTTGCCGAAGGTATGCCCGCCCGCCACCAGCGCGACCGTCTCCTCGTCGTTCATGGCCATGCGTGCGAAGGTCTCGCGAATGTCGCGGCCCGACGCCACCGGATCAGGCTTGCCATTTGGCCCCTCCGGATTGACGTAAATCAGGCCCATCTGCACTGCGGCGAGCGGACCTTCCAGCTGCCGGTCGCCGGTGTAGCGCTTGTCGTCCAGCCAGGTGGTTTCAGGTCCCCAATAGATGTCCTCTTCCGGCTCCCAGATGTCTTCTCGCCCGCCAGCGAAACCGAAGGTTTTGAAGCCCATCGAGTCCAGCGCGACGTTGCCGGTCAGCACCATCAGGTCGGCCCAGGAGATTTTGCGGCCGTACTTCTGCTTGATCGGCCAGAGCAGCCGGCGCGCCTTGTCGAGGCTGACATTGTCCGGCCAGCTGTTCAGCGGCGCAAAGCGCTGCGTGCCCGAGCCTGCGCCGCCGCGGCCATCGGCGATGCGGTAGGTGCCCGCGCTATGCCACGCCATGCGGATGAAGAACGGTCCGTAGTGGCCATAGTCCGCTGGCCACCAAGCCTGCGAGTCCGTCATCAATGCGGTGAGGTCCTTCACCACGGCATGGAGGTCGAGGCTTTTGAACTCTTTGGCGTAGTCAAACGCCGCGCCCATCGGATCGCTCTTGGGCGAATTCTGATGCAGCACCTTGACGTTCAGCTGGTTCGGCCACCAGTCGCGGTTCGACCTCGACCCTGCCGTCATCTGCGCGCGTGGTCCGCCCGCAACCGGGCACTTGCTCGTGTCTGTCATAGTCTCTCCTGCGGTGGTCTGGGGGGATTGCCACCTTGCTCAATCCGGAGGGCAGTTTAAGGCAAGCCCCGCGTCAGGTACAGGAAGCTCTGACGCCTGCGGCGATGGTTCCGGGGGGAACGCCTCATTGAGCGTTCAAGCCTGCCCGGACATTGATGTTGGACGATGCAAGAGCCCGCAAAGTCCTGCTACGCGCGCTGACGGCATTACTTGCCCGGCAGCATCCCGACGCCGTAGGTGCCGCCGCTGTTCGCGGGGCCGTTCAGAAGGTCCTGTCCCGCGGTGGGATTGTCGGTCCATTTCAAGCGGCCATCGTAGTGGGTGCCCATCTCGATGCCGATGCCGTGATGGTAGATGTCGCCCTCGACATGGGCCGTCGAATAGAGCGTCACGGCGTCGCCGCGGATGATCCCGGCGACTTTGCCGTACACGGCGACGTCCTCGGCCACGATGGCGCCGGTGACGGAACCCTGCTCGCCCACCACCAGCGAGCGGCAGCGCATGTCGCCCTCGATGGTGCCTTCCAGCTTGACCCGGCCCTTGGAGAGCACATTGCCAATGATGGTCAGATCCGCGCTGATAATGGTTTCATCGCCGATGATCTGCGCTTCGGACGCGTGGCGCGAGGCTGGGCGCGGATCGGCGACGCTTGAGCGCCACTCGTCGCGCCCGGTCGGCGGCAGAATGGTGCCCACCTGCGGTTCGGGCGCGCTCGGCGTTGGTGTAAAGGTCTGCAACTCAGATTTGCGCTGAAACATGAAATCCCCCAATAACGCGGCAACCAATGGTCCGGGCTCGTGTCGCGCAGCCATCGTCAGCGCTAGGGGCCAAACGCGGCGCAAAGAAGGCGTGCGGTTTGAAAGGGTTGGATGTCAGCAGTATGGGTTAACCCGGGGCGAGCCATGGGATTGGACCCACGAAAATCGCTATTGATATTTCGTCAGACGGCCCCTTAATTACAGGAACCCGAAAAGACGGGCAAGGTTGCGGAGGGAAGAATGGCATCGGCGCCCACACCGCTCAGCGTCATTGAAGATGGAGAGACCGGAAACCGCTTTGTCGTCTACACGACGCGCAACGGCGTAGAGCTTGAATGCCGGTTCGACGGCGAGGCTCCCTGGTTCTCCCAAAAGGACTTGGCGTCGATGTTCGGGGTAGCAGTGCCGACGATAAACGAGCACGTTCAGAGGTTTATGTCTGACGGCGAACTCGACGCCTCAACTATTCGGGATTTCCTAATAGTTCGAACCGAGGGCGCGCGGACGGTCGAGAGGTCCATCGAGCACTACGGCTTGGACGTGGCGTTCTACGTCGGCTACCGCGTCAACTCCGTCGAGGGCAAGCTGTTCCGGCGCTGGGCCACGGCGATGCTGGTGCAATTGGCGACCAAAGGTTTCGTCGTCAACCAGCGGATGCTCAAGGGCGGGGAGAACGCCGAACGCATCCGCGAATTGCGCGGGATCATCCAGGACATCCGCAGCGACGAGGCCAATCTCTATGCAGAGGTAAAGTCGATCTGCGCCATGTGCCAGGACTACGACCCCAAGAGCGAGGCTGCCCGAACGTTCTATCAGCGCATGCAAGTCCGGCTTTTTTACGCCGTGACGTCGCACACCCCGTCCGCCGCAATTGCCGGCAGGGCCGACGCCAGCCAGCCGAACATGGGCCTGCAAACTTGGCGGGGCGATCGTTTGCTGCAGGAAGACGCACTTGTGGCGAAGAACTACCTGGCGGAGGGCGAAGTCGCGGAATTGAACCGGATCACATCGATTCTTCTCGATGTGTTTGAAGATCAACTCAAGATTGGCCGGCTGACCCAAATGGAACAGTGTTCCGAACTCCTGGACGCCCAGCTGAAGCAGCTTGGACGGGCCGTGCTGCGAAGCCCCGGACCGCCAACGTCGGACGCTGCGAAGGAGCACGCAAAGGCTCAGTACAAACTTTTCGACCAGGGCCGACGCGAGGCATTGACGCGAGATGCGGACGCCAGCTTGAAAGCGCTGAAAGATGCCGCCAAGTCCTTGCCGAGGACAACCGGGCGAAAAAAATGATCTGTTGTAAGAAGAATACCAACCTTCATTGATGCTGACTAATCGTTGATTTGTAGGGGCGCGCAGCAGCGCGCCCGGTGTGCAACACTGATAGTCTGTCGGATGCGGCGCGCCGGGCGCACTGCTGTGCGCCCCTACAAGACTGGAGTCCGGTACCACAAGAGACGATGGGTCAAGATCAATGCAGGTTGGAAGAATGAGCCGGATTTGATCGCGAGTCACCGGTCCCCCGGCACGCCGTAGCTTGGGGCGGCTTCCGGGTTCACGGCGCGTTGCCGGTAGGCCTCCATCTGCGGCTGGTAGGCCGTCCAGAGCCGGCGCAGGGCGGCGACGGGATCGGCGTCGTCCCAATCGCAACGCAGGTCCACCAAGGCAAACGGCAGGTCGTACGCCACCAGCAGCGCGGCCGAATGGGTCGGGCCCTCTTCACCGCCGGCGTCGCGGCCGGCCTCCAGCGCGCGCAACAGGCGCTCGGCGAGGTGCAACTCGGCGTGCTGCGCAAAGGCGTCCGTCAGCGCGCGCGGGACGGCGGCGGATTTCAGGAGATTGCCTGCGCCGACACAATCGGCGGCCTCCGAGACAGCATGGGTTCCGAGCATGCGGGCGCCAGAGTGCACGGCCGTGCCGCCCGCCCCGTCGACGACCGTGATCTGGCGGTGATCGGTGAAACGCTGGCCGGACAGCGCTTTGGCCAGTGCGTCCTTTGCGCTGTTTCCGACCGCCAACAGATCAAGAATGCGCGGCCCATAGGACGGGTCCGTGACATTCTGCGTCGCGACGGCTCCGGCGCCCGCGCGCACATGCGGACAACGCGCGCCGACCGCGATGGAGGAGGTGGTGATGGCGACGCCGACCATGCCGGTTCGGGCGCAGCGGGCGGTGAGGGAGTAGGTCATGGGGTGTGGGACTCGTTGATGGTCATGAAAGACGTGAAGTCGTGAAAACGCCAAGTAGCCAAATAGGTCAACAACCCGTCTTCACGTCTTCACGAAATGGCGATTTCACGACATAACGTCTAACTTTAGATGTCAAACTCACCCCGCCCCATCC
>JANMVX010000373.1:0-13270 GCA_031393505.1 Hyphomicrobiaceae bacterium
CAGCAGTTCTCAATTTGGGGCACGGCGTCTGAAGCGTAGGGGCGAGACTTGTCTCGCCCGCGTCGTGGGAGGTGAATTGAATTGCCCAATTCGTCCGTCCAGGGAACACTACCGAGCCGGTACAAAGCGCTCTGCCGCTGAGCTACCCCCTGGCATTGGCCGGGGAGGCGGGAGTCGAACCCGCGACCTCTCGATTGACAGTCGAAGTAACCGAGTTCTTCACCACTGGGCGGGACAAACAAAAAACCCTCCCGCGGGGCTATCCGGGGAGGGTTGGACTTCATCAGAAGTCTTGAGACGTACGCTGCCTTATGCAGCGCCTCCCGAACCATCCCCAAACGACACGCGACCGTCCGCACTCGCGAAGATCGCGACTGGCGTCTGACGGTATGTGGTCTGATGATTTGAAAAGGACTGTTTCATGGGCGTTTCTCGGGTTCGTCTCTATGCGCTTTAATTCTGGTTCGGCGACTTTCGGTGGCCGGGAGCGGGTGTATGATGCATTTTGTCGCGGCTGTCAATGGGGTATTTGGAAGTTGCGATACGAAGTGAGCATCCTATTCAACCTTCGAATGGCACCGTGCAACCGTAGGTCGGCTAGAGCTCTTGCGAGAGCCGACATCGTGCCGCCCGCACCACCGTGTCGGCTCTCGCTGAAACGCTCTAGCCGACTTACGCTTCTTTCGGTCCGGGCGGCATGCAGCACTTGCGCGATTGGATCGCACGGTTGATTGGACGCCTCCCCTACACACATGATATGTGTAGGTCATCCCAAGGAGATGGCCATGGTCAGACAGCAAGTTTTTATTTTGGAAGCACAGCGAGAACGCCTGAAGGATCTGGCCGCGCGAAAGGGGCAACCGGTCGCGCAGTTAATTCGCGACGGCATCGAATTGGTGATCGAACGGGAGAGTGCCGTGGACGACGACAGCTGGCGAGAGGCTATCCGTTGCATCGAAGGCATGTGGGAAGATCGCAAGGAATTCGACAAATTTGACGCCGAGCGACGCAGAAGGCGCGCCGAACGGCGCAAGCGCATGAACGCCCAGTTGAGCAAGTGGCGAGCATGACACTGCTCATTGATTCGTCGGTGCTCGTCGACTACGTTCGACGTCATCCGCCTGCGATTGACTTTATGAGGAAGTTGAGCGGCAAGCCGTCGATCTCCGTGGTGACGATACAAGAGCTATATGCCGGAGCGCATTCGTCGCGAGACGAAGCGAAAATAGAGACGTCGTTGCCAGGATGGAACGTCTATCAGGTGTCTGTTCCCATCGCCCGTTCCGCCGGCCAGCACATGCGCCACTTTGCGCCCTCGCACGGCCTCGACGACCTCGACGCCATCATCGCCGCCACCGCCGAGCACCATCAGCTCCAGCTCGCCACCCTTAACGTCAAACACTTCCCCATGATCCGCCGCCTCAAACGCGCCTATTGAGCGAACCCGGACGAATATCCTTCCCCAATCGAAATCCCGCGTATAGCCTTGCCGCGCTAACTCTCACTCCCCCCAACCGGAGACCACCCCAAATGGCCGTCAACAAAGTCGTCGAACTGATGTCGGATTCCGCCAAGAGCTGGGAGGACGCCGCGCAGCTGGCTGTCACCAAGGCGAGCAAGAGCCTGAAGGGCATCAAGTCGGTCTGGGTCAAGGACATGTCCGCCAAGGTCGGCAAGACCGGCAAGATCGAGAGCTACCGCGTGACCGTGAAGTTGAGTTTTGAGGTGACGGATTAGGTAGTAAGAAGGCAATGGGCACTGGGCAATAGGCACTGGGCAATAGTGGAATCTATTGCCTATTGCCTATTGCCCCCACTGCCCACCCACTAAACAACCGCCGCCGCCGCCGCTCCCTTCAGCGCGCCCGCCATGAACCGCTTGGCCTCGTCGGCGGCGGCGCGCAGCAGTTTGCCGTCAATGGTCAGAGGACTGAGCTGTACCGAGTCCGGCGTCGGCGTGATGCGGCACCATTTGATTTTCTTCAGCCGCGTCAGCCGCTCGCTTTCGTGCGCGAACATCAGGTCCATGGCGGTGACGCCCTGCTTCAAGCGCGCCGGCATGCCATGCAGAAAGATCGGCGCGAACAGCGGCCAGAGGTGGCGCTGGAACCAGGGCGCGAATTTCGGATGCGGCCGGCTTTCCAGGACAATGACGGTATCGGGACGGAACTTTTTGATGCCGGCGGCAATCGGCATCGGCATGCCGCAAGCGCCGTCGACCAGATCCTCCTGGGCCGAGCCGAAGCCGAGCGGGACGGGCGAGGTGAGCGAGGGAAAAGCGCTGGACGCCATCACGGCCTGGGCGGCGTCGGGCATGGCCAGCTTGGCGTCGATGAGGAGGCTTTCGCCAGAGAGCCGCGTCGCCACCACATGCCAGGTGGTGCGATGGGCACGGATCTTTTTCTCGTCGAACGCAACCGGGGAATGCGCGCCGCGTAAGGCCTCGCCGAGCTTTTTCAGATGCATCGACTGCGCGCCGTAACGGCCGGCAGTCACGAAACCCGAGACGGCCAGCGTTTCGAATATGCGTGTCGCCCGGTGCGGCAGGCCGGAGAGATAGGCGCCGACGCCTCCGCCGCTGCCTGAGACCGTGATGGCGTGGTCGACGCCCTGGTCTAGCCCCGCCTCGCGCCAGGCCGTCAGGTACGCCGGCACGCGGATGCAGGCCATGCCGCCGCCGGTGCCGATCAGCAGGATACGGTGCGGCGGGGTCTGCCCGAGCCGGATCGCCTGCTCGTTTTCGAACAGTCGGCGGAGCGCTTCGCTCTGGCCTTCGAGCCGCATGGCAGCACCTCTGGCGGCCCCTCCCGAACGGAGGCGCACCAGGCAAGGTGGCCACAGTCTGGAGCCGTAAGGTGCGATGCTAGCGGCAAAAGGTTAACGAGGCGGACACAGCCATTGGCGACCAGTCTTGGCCGCATCTGGAACGATGTGCAGACCTGCTCATTTTTTGTTCGGTTTGCTCCGATTTACAGCAGATTCACTCCAGATTTTTGCACGCCACTGCGTCAGATTAGCGCTCTCAGCCGGAAAACCGGTCCCACGTCACGGTGACGCGGGCGCCCACTTTGGCGCGGTTGTAGAGGTCGATGGCATCCTTGTTGAACATGCGCACGCACCCGCTGGAGGCCGCTGTCCCGATGGTCCATGGCGCATCGGTGCCGTGGATTCGGTATGAGCCGCCAGACAAATACATGGCGCGCACGCCAAGCGGGTTCATCGGATGCCCGCCAGGAACGAAAGAGGGCAAATTCGGGTTCTTGTGCAGCATCACCGGCGTCGGCGTCCAAGCCGGATTGATCCGTTTGTCACTGATCGAGGTCACCCCGGCCCAACGCGCATCCTCGCGCGGCACCGCGATCGGATAGGCCAGGGCGTGGCCGCTGCTGTCGATGTAGTACAGGCGCCGGTCGGCGAACGAGACAACGATTTCGCCGGGGTTGTACTTCGGACTGAACGACATCGAGACGGCGCCGGCAGCCATGTCGCCGTCATTGAACAGGTCGAACGACACTGCCCCCGGTCCAGCCGCAGATTCGGTCGTCGCGACATCGACCGCCGGCCTGACCTTGCGCTTTGCCGCGTCGGCGCTGGCGCCCAAAACCAGACCGGCCACCAAAGCAACGCCAAAGGCGATCCCGGCGGCTTGGCCCAGACCGAAAGACTTCGCGTTGTTCTGTGTCGAGTTCATGCCGACGCTCCTTTTCGAATTCGCTCATGCCGCATGCCGCAACGTCCGGCAGCGCTATCGTGTTCTGATGTTCGATGGCAATTTTCCGGCGAAGTTTAGCCGCAACGCCGAAAGCCACAAGACGTCCTGCAATTGACGCCCAAAACAAGCCTTCAGCGGTGCACAAGTGCACCACCCAACGGTACGTTGTCCGCCAGTTCTTTAGCGTTGTCGCTGCTGCCGTTACGGAATAATCTTATCTGCTGACCAATTTGACCGGCTTTGGCGGGCCATCGACAAATTCCTCAGGGATTGTGTCCACCACGTACACCGGCGCCCCGACGCTCACCTTGCTGTAAAGGTGCGTCACGTCCGCGTTCAGCATGCGGAAGCAGCCATGCGAAGCCGCTGAGCCGATCGAGCCGGGCGCATTGGTGCCGTGGATGCGATAGTTGGTCCAACCGAGATAGAGCGCGCGCACACCGAGCGGATTGCCGGGTCCGCCCGGCACGGTGCGGCCTGGGTTTTCGGGCGGCGTCCAGCTCGGATTGACGGCGCGCGTGGAGACGAACAACTGGCCGGTCCACTGGGTGCCGGGCCGGCCGATGGCGACCGGATAGCGGAGCGCGCGGCCCTTTCCAATGACGTAGTAGAGACGCCGCTCTTTGTTGGCGATGACAATGGCGCCGAGCGGGTAGTTCGGCTGGAAATTGACGGTTTCTGGGGCGGCCTGCGCGGTTCCGGTCCCAAGCAGACCAAAGGCGGCGAACAGCAGTGCGGCGACTGCCGCTACCACCACGCCAAAATCTGACATCCTGCGCTGCGCCATCTGCTGTGACATCGACTTTACCCTGCTGTCTGACGTGGACCTGCAGCCTGTGCGCCTGAATGCTGTCGCTTCGTAGGTGCTCCGACGAGCTTAGACGGCGGCAATTCTGCCAAGATTCAATTTGGGCCGGAACATGGCGGCTTGGCAAGCCGCCTGTGAGAATTTTTCCCTATCTGTTCCAATTTTTCCTTGCGATTTGAGCGGTTTGTGGCGGTAGGGCCACAATATGCTCCGGCTCTCCGCTTTGTCAAATTCTATTTTTGTTCTTTTATTGTTCATGTTTTGATTGACAGCGATCAAGACCCGCTTTATAGAACGAACATCGAACACGCGGGATGGGTCTGCCCCTCACAGTCCTCCCCGCGCGCCTCGCAAGTAAAGTGCATCGCCAGTAACGCCTGCGTAACCCCAGTACCGTCGAGTCCAGCACAGTCGAGAAAGCGTCGCCGTGGAACAGGCCGCCACACAGTCCCTTACAGTCGTGGCGGCTCGGGAGCGTAAAGCCCGGGAAACGGCAGATGTCGCGTTTGCGTCAGTACCAGCACGAAGTGCCCTTCAAACAGACGGGGTGGGGCCACGAGATGCCCTCATCCTCGAATTGCGCAGCCGGATCGCAGGCATTGTCACGCGTCCTGCCGGTCCGCTGCGCTCCTTGCCGGTGTCTCATCCGGACGACGCGCTGGACCCCGCGGCAGCCCCCACTGCCTCCAGCGCCGATGCGAGCCTTGGCGCCTCTCACCCCAGAGGCTCCAGTTCGCGCGTCCCCGGTCCCCGCGAAACCAGCAAGGCGGCAAGCCGCCCCGTCTGTTCTTTTTCATCCCCTGCGCTCCCCCGCATAGGCCCGCCACCGCTTAGGTTCGGCATCGCGGCGATCGATGGACGGCTGCCAACGGGCGGCCTGCAAGGCAACGGCCTGCATGAGCTTAAGCCGCGCACCCCGCGCGATGCTGCAAACACCCTGGCTTTGGCGCTGGCGCTTGGCGGAACCGGCGCGCCGCGGCCGCTGCTCATGGTGCTAGCAGGCCGGGCCGCCAATGAGCACGGCCTGCCCTATGGGCCGGGCTTGGCACGGCTCGGGCTGGATCCCAGCCGGCTCATTCTCGTGACGGCAAAACGCGCCGCCGACGCCCTCTGGGCGATCGAGGAAGGCCTTCGATCGAGAGCCCTCGGCGCCGTGATCGCCAGTCTGGACACGGTCGCCATGCTGCCGGCACGCCGCCTGGTGCTGGCGGCGGCCGAGGGGGGCGCGCCCTGCCTCCTGCTCACCGGCCCCTCCAAAGCCGGCATCAGCGTCGCCCATACCCGCTGGCGCATCGCCAGCCAAGCCAGCGCGCATCACCCGTTCGACCCCGCCGCGCCCGGCGCCTGGCGCTGCGCCCTCACCCTGGAGCGCTGCCGCCAGGGCCCAAGCGACCTCAAGTGGACTGTGGAGTGGAGTGATGCGTCGCATAGGTTCAATCTGGCTGCCGCAGTTCCCCCTGGAGCGCTTGCAACAACAGGAGCCGGGCGCCGTACCGGCTGATACGCCCTTTGCGCTGGTGGCGAGCCAGGGCAGCCGGCTCAGCATCTCCGCCGCCAATGCCGCCGCCGAACGGGCCGGCATCCGCCCCGGTATGGGACTGGCCGACGCCCGCGCCATCGCCCCGGCGCTGCTCTCGCGTCCGGCCGAGCCTGCGCGCGACCGCACGGCCCTGCTCCGGCTCGCCCGCTGGTGCGCGCGCTACGGCCCCGCCTTCAACACCGATGGCGCCGATGGCCTCTGGGTCGACACCACCGGAGTGGCGCATCTTTACGGTGGCGAGAAGCAGCTGCTGGCCGATCTCTGCCGGCGTCTTGCGCGCTTCGGCCTGACCGTGCGCCCGGGGCTGGCCGATGGCATGGGCGCCGCCAGCGCGCTCGCCCGCTTTACGCCCACTCTGGCTCTTTCGGCCCGCATCGCCCCGACCGGGCAGGTGCGGGACGCACTCGGCAGCTTGCCCGTCGAAGCCTTGCGGCTGGAGGCGGCGACCGTGCGTCTGCTCATGCGCCTTGGCCTCAAACGCATCGATCAACTCGCCGACCTGCCACGCATAGCCCTGCAACGCCGCTTTCCCAGCCGCCAGGCCGCCGAGGCCGTGCTTATCCGGCTCGATCAGGCCCTGGGGCGAAAAGAGGAACCGCAAAAACCCCTCGTCTCGCCGCCCGAACATGCCGTGCGCGCCGCCTTCACCGATCCCCTGATCTCCAGCGAAGGGCTGGAAAGCGCGCTCGCCGCCCTCACCCAGGATCTCTGCGCCGGCCTCGAACAGGCCGGACGGGGCGCGCGCCGCCTCACCCTCACGCTTTATCGCAGCGACGGCACGCGCGCGCTGCTGCGCGCCGGCCTCAGCCGGCCGAGCCGTTCGCCCGCCCATCTGTTCAGCCTGTTGCGCGGCAAACTCGAGAGTATCGACGCCGGCTTCGGCATCGACCTGATGCTGCTCGACGCCTATGACAGCCAGCCGCTGGCGCCGGACCAGAAACCGCTCGCCGTGCTCGCTCAAACGCAGACCGGGACAAACCCCGAAACCGTCGCCGCGCTGATCGACCGCCTAAGTGGCCGCCTGGGCGCGGGCGCCGTGCTGCGGCTGGAGCCGCGCGCCAGCCATCTGCCCGAACGCGCCGAGGCGCTGGTGGCGGCCCTCGACCAGTCGCGTGCCCCCCCGGCGTCACCTTCGTCTATGCGCGGCGCCCGCCCGCCCCTGCTGCTGGCCCGTCCCGAACCCATCGAAGTGGTGGCCGAAGTGCCTGAAGGCCCGCCCCGGCGCCTGCGCTGGCGGCGCGGCCTGGCCCGCATCCTGCGCGCCGAAGGGCCCGAGCGCATCGCGCCGGAGTGGTGGCGCGAGACTGGCCAACAAGCCTCGCGCAGCCGCGACTACTACGTCGTCGAAGACGACAGCGGCGCCCGGCTCTGGGTGTTCCGCGAGGGCTTGCATGGAGAGGCGGAAGGCGCGCCTGAAAATCCCGATGTCGCCCCGCGCAAACCACCCGGCTGGTTCGTGCACGGCCTGTTTGCGTGATTATCGCCGCCGGAGTGCCCCTTGACAGTCTCAGGCCAAACACCGATCTCAGCACAACAGGCCATCGCCACCCGCAATGGGGCTCGCAACCTGCCTCAGCCCGGAGCCGAACGTGCCGCTGAACCTGCCCCCCATCACACTTGGTCTGCTAGTCGCCTGCGTTGCCGCCTATTTTGCGCAGCAGAATGCCTACGCTCCGATCATGGAACAATTCGCGCTCTGGCCCTTCGGCGATTACTTCAAGCCTTGGCAACTGGTGAGCTATTTCTTCCTGCATGGAGGACTGCAGCATCTGATATTCAACATGCTCGGCCTCGTCACATTCGGCGGCGACTTGGAACGACTCTGGGGACCGCGCCGATACCTCGCATTGATCCTCATCAGCACCGTCGCTGCGGCATTGATGCAGCAGGCGATCTCCTCTTCCAGCGGCGCATTCTTCCCCACCGTGGGTGCCTCCGGTGGCATCTACGGCCTGCTCCTGGCCTTCGCGCTGACCTTTCCGAACCGCACTATAACGCTTATTTTCCCGCCAATTCCCATGAGGGCACGCACCTTTGCGATTGTGTTCGCAGGCATCGAGTTGTTCAGCGGCGTGACCGGCACAATGGCAGGCGTCGCACATTTTGCGCATCTTGGCGGCATGTTGGGAGCACTGACGCTGATGCTGCTATGGCGCTTTTGGCCAACCCCAAAGCTCCGCTGAGCCTGAAATGCCGACCGACATTAAATCCAAAGGCCCCCCCTCATGACCCGCGACGAAATCCTCGCCCTGCCGTCCATGCCGCCAGGCAATCCCAGCTACCCCAAAGGCCCCTATCGCTTCCTCGATCGCGAATATTTCGTCGTGGTCTACGAGAGCGATCCCGCCGCCATCCACCACATGGTGCCCGAGCCCCTGGAGCCTGATGGCTCCAACCAGGTCTTCTACGAGTGGATCGACATGCCGGACTCGACCGGTTTTGGCAGCTATCACGAGTCCGGCGTCGTCATTCCGTGCCGGTTCAAGGGCGAGGCCGTTAACTACACCTGCATGATGTTCCTGAACGACGAGCCCCCGATCAGCGCCGGGCGCGAAATTTGGGGCTTTCCAAAACGCTGGGGCGAGCCCGAGCTGTCCGTACACAAAGATACGCTGACCGGCACCCTGCATTATGCCGGCGAGCGCGTGGCCATGGGTACCATGGCCTACAAGCACCACAACCTGATCACCGATCCCGCCAAACGCAACGACGCGCTGAAAAAGACCCAAGTGAACTTGAAGCTGATCCCCGACGTCACGGGTGGCCCGGCCATTGCGCAGCTGGTGGCGTACAATCTCACCGAAATCGACGTCAAATTCAGCTACGGCGGGCCGGCGCGCCTGCATCTGGTGCCGCATGTCAACGCCCCGGTCGCCGACCTGCCGGTGCTGAAAATGATCGGCGGACGCCACTTCAAGGCTGATCTGACGCTGCCCTATGGCCGCGTGCTGCACGACTATCTTGCGCCACAGCCGCCCAAGAAATGACGGCAATTGCTCGTGCCGCAAATCCATGTAAACTACCGACTGGCCTGCGGGCGTAGCTCAATGGTAGAGCTGTTGCTTCCCAAGCAACTGACGAGGGTTCGATTCCCTTCGCCCGCTCCATCCGCCTTCGCCAAGGCTTCGGCGAGACATCCGACTCAAACACGTACCTTTTTTCAGTCCTTGCTCAATCTGATCCCGCCGAAGCCTTGGCGAAGGCGGACTGGCAGTGGCGCTCGTTATGTGCCGCAGAGCGAGATAATGCCGGATGCTTTCGCTACTGTCCGACGTGATGCCGGCCTAGATCTGCCAGGCGCGGCGCAGCACGTTTTCGATCAAGATCGCAACCAGGCCGGCAAACAGCAGACCGCCGGCGACGATAGCGCTGACACCGAAGACGCTAATCAGCCCAGCGACGATCGCAACCCAGATGAGGATGGCGATCGCCAGGCTGCCGTCGTCGACGAACAGGGCGAAAACTTGCTGGCCGATGGCCGAGATGAGCGTCATGCGTTCGCTCCTTGCGCCGCTGCGCGCGAATTGCGGATCCACTGCGCCGCAGCCAAGGCGACGACGGCAAAGCCGATGCCAAGCGCCACGATGGCAAGATCGGCGCCTGGCCAAGACCGCCCAAGTCCCTCCAGGACCCAGAAGGTGCCGAAGGCCGACAACATCACGCCAACGACGAATTTTAGCGTATTTTCAGGCACTTGCGCCAACGGCTTGTGGATCGCAACGCCAACAATGAGGACCAGGGCGCAGGCTGCCAGAGCACCGAGGCTTGCAGGCAAAATGAGGCCGCGCGCGCCCCCCACCGCCAGCACGATGAACACCACTTCGACCCCCTCCAGCACGACGGCCTTGAAGGCGGCGCCCATCGCCATCCAGTCTGCGGCGGCGGCGCGAAGCGCATTCGCCTCTGTGAGCTGCTGGACCTCCTCGCCAAACGCCTTGGCCTCATCGTGCCGCGCAATGACGCCCGCAGAGCGCAGGATCGCTTTGCGAAGCCAGCGCAGTCCAAACAGCAGCAGCAGCACGCCCGTGATGAGCTGGAAGGTTTGCAACGGCACAAGACTGAACAGCGGGCCGAGCACCACGACAAGGACGGCAAGGACCGCCAAACCGGCGCCGGTCCCTATCAGAGCTGGCCGCCAGCCGCTCACCGTGCCAACCGCCAGCACGATGGTGAAAGCCTCAACAACCTCGACAAACGAGCCCAGGAACGCGGCCGATATGGCCGGCATGGCTTGCGTCCAGTCCATTGTTTGCGCCCTTATGCGACCTTCGACGTTCGATATCGGGGCCGATAGCATGACGGCCGATGGCCCGCCATGAGCGAACCGTCGCTAACCGTCCGAGTCCCATCCGCAAGCCCTGACACCTGAGGCGTCAGCGCGATACAATGGCCTTGAAGGCGGCGACGCTTGGGTATCAACACCGTCGATTGGACTGATCGCTACTTCCCCAAAACGGCAAAACCGTCCCCCAAAAAGGTAGCGGCAGCGCTCGGCGAGGACAAAAAGTCAAGAAAAGCCGCCGCGTCGGGATTGCTTGAAGTTTTGATGCGGGCAACCGGATAGACGATGGGCTTATGGCTGCTTTCGGGGAAGGTTGCGACCACCTCCACTTTACCTTCCGCTTTGGCGTCACTGCCATAGACGATGCCAAGCGGCGCCTCTCCTCGGGCAACGAGCGCCAATGCCGCGCGCACATTTTCGGCCTGCGCCAAGGATCCTTCAACGCTCCCCCACAAACCAAGGCTTTGCAGCGCTTCCTTGGCGTACTTGCCTGCCGGCACAGCCGTCACGTCGCCAACCGCGAGCCGTCCGCCAGCGAGCGCTGCGGCCAAACTCGCGCCGGGTTTCAACTCCAGCGCTACACCTGCCCCGGCCGGAGCAACCAGCACCAAAGTGTTGCCCAGCAACGACTTGCGCGAGTTCACCGTCAACAGCCCCGCCGCATCCAATGTGTCCATCCAATCGAGATCCGCCGACAGGAACAGATCAGCGGGAGCGCCTTCGCGGATTTGTTTGGCAAGCACTGAGGACGCTGCATAGCTGGTCGTGATAGACTTGCCCGGCGCAGCCTTGCTCCAGGCCGCACCTATTTTGTCGAGCGCCGTTTTCAAACTTGCTGCGGCGAACACTTTGACCGGATCGGCGGACGCTGGCGTAGTCAAAAAGGCGCAAGTGAACAGGCAAATGCCGATGACGCCTCGTTGCAACCAACCAACACTCATCTCAAGAACTCTCCTGAATTGTCACGCAAATCTCACCTCCGCGTCGCCAGCCAGCCAAGCGGGATAGTTTCAGCCGGTCGAAGCTCGCCGCCCCATCGCCACCGCATGCATCGCGACCGCCGCCGCATTCGAGACATTCAAACTCGCCAGCCCGCCGAATGTCGAAATCCGGCAGGCCACGTCGCAGTTCTCGCGCGTCAGGCGGCGCATCCCCGTATCCTCGGCGCCCAGCACCAGAACCGTCGGCCCGGTGATCTTCTGATCCTCCAGAGGGCCCTCGCCCTGGCCATCCAGTCCGATCCGAAAGTAGCCGGCCTCCGCCAGCTGCTCCAACGCCCGTGACAGGTTCGGCACCACCGACACCGGCACCAATTCGAGCCCGCCAGACGCGGCCTTGGCCAGCGTGCCCTCCAGCGGCGGCGAGTTGCGCGCGGTCATCACCAGCCCACGCGCGCCAAACGCGGCGGCGGAGCGCAGGATGGCGCCGACGTTGTGGGGATCGGTGACCTGGTCGAGCACGATGACGAGGTCGTTGCGCTTGGGACCGGGGGCGAAGTCGCGCGGGTCGATATCGGGGAGCAGTTCGGTGTCGAGCAGCACGCCTTGGTGCACGACGTCAGCGCCGGGATCGCGGTCGAAATCGCGTGCGTTGACAACCTCGGGTTGCACGCCGCGGGCTTCCAGGGCGGCGGCCAGGCGCTGGCGGGCGTTCTCGGTGATGCGGAGACGCTTGATTTTGCGCAGCGGGTTGCCCAGCGCGGCTTCGACGGCATGGATGCCCCAGAGGCGGACATGCGTCAGGTCGGGGTTTCCGCCGCGGTTTTCGCCCCGTCCGCTGTCTCTGGAACCGCCGCGAGGACCTTTGTTGCGCATTCTTGTTCTGCTCGTTCTGGAGTGAATTTCTGTGGATAAGTCAGGTTGGACAAAGAGGTAGCGGGGCCAGCGCCCGGGGCTGTCAAGTGGAAAACGATTCCGCTCCCCCGATTGCTGTTGACAGCCACTGGCGAAGCCACCATATGAAGCCCTCGCCTCAGCGCTGACTTCGCGCGGGGTGCGTTTCTTTGGGCATAGCGGCGGGAATCTTTGCGAGCGTAGCTCAGAAACCAAACGACATCAAATCGGAGAGGTGCCCGAGTGGCTAAAGGGGGCGGACTGTAAATCCGCTGGCTTCGCCTACACTGGTTCGAATCCAGTCCTCTCCACCATTCGCCTTCGCGCAGCGCGCTTCGGCGGAACTAGGTGAAGCAATTTGTAGCAGCGGATTCGGAACCGCGAAGGCGAATGTCACGCCGAAGCGCTCTGCGCGAAGGTGGACTGGCGAGTTGGGAGACGAAACGATTTAATCCCGCCAGAGCCTTTTGCAGGCGAAGGCGGATGCGGGTGTAGCTCAATGGTAGAGCCGTAGCCTTCCAAGCTAATGACGAGGGTTCGATTCCCTTCACCCGCTCCATTCGCCTTCGCGCAAAGCGCTTCGGCGGAACTAGGTGGAACAAGACGTAGCAGCGGATACAAAACCGCGAAGGCGAATGTCCCGCCGAAGTCCCCACTTCGGGGCGAAGGCGGACTGGTGAAGGTGAAAACCGGTGACGTTCGTCTGTGTGCTCCAGAGTGAAATAAACCCCGAGGCCTACTATGTAGGGCTCACGAACGATCTGACGAGGCGCCTTGAGGAACACAACAGCGGGAAGTCGATTCACACGAACAAATTCCGCCCCTGGAAACTGGTGGTCTCGAATGGATTTGCCGATCCGGCCAAAGCGGCACAGTTCGAGCGCTACCTGAAATCCGGCTCAGGCCGTGCTTTCGCCAAATGTCACTTCTGAATGAAACGAAAAGAGTAGAGAAAAATGGGCAAGGCAAAATTCGACCGAAGCAAGCCCCACTGCAACGTGGGCACGATCGGGCACGTGGACCATGGCAAGACGACGCTAACGGCGGCGCTGACCAAGGTTTCGTCGGATCGCGGTTGGACCAAGACGTTCGTGCCG
>JANMVX010000070.1:0-2907 GCA_031393505.1 Hyphomicrobiaceae bacterium
CCGATGTCTATGCCGACATCTGCTCGATTGTGGCAACCGGTCGCCTGAACGGCCGGACCGCCCTGGCGGCCATCACCCAAGCCCTCGCCGCCGGCGCCGCAGCCGCAGCGGTTTCGTAGGGCATGGGGTGAGCAGTTACCGCCACAGCGTCCAGATCCATCCGGCGAACGTCGCTACCAGTAGAGGATAAGCGTAAGTCGGCAGCGGCGCTGCGGTCGGCAGTAGTTGCTCGCCCCAGAAGATTCTTCCCGCAGTGATCATGAAAAGGGCGGCGCTCACGATGCCGAGAATTCGGATCGGCGCGGCGAACAGCGCGGGAAGGCTGATTAGAAGAAGCGCGGTCGCCCACAGGGCGGCGCCGACGCGAATGCCGGCACGCTTCCAGCCGGGCCGGCGGCCGTTCCTGAGAGAAGAACGCCCTCTCCGATCGCAAATACGAGAAAGCCGCCTGCCACGACGTCATTTCCCGTTCGCAAATATTTTAATGTCAGAAGTGAACACGCTGTGACTATTCCAGCGGAGTCGATCGCCCAAAGCATCGCCTGCAAGTTTGACTCCGTGACCATGGCTCCGCCTATGCCGAGCGCGCCACCAGCGGCAAGGCCTGTGGCGGCAATGATGTTGATCGCGCGATGCATTTTTGCCCTCTTTTTCTGTTCGCCTGCGGCGGCTGTCCAAGTTCCAAAAACCAACCGGGCTTAAGCGCCCGGCATCGGCCCGAGGATGGTGATGCCGTGCCTTTCCGCCGATGCGGCGAGCGTAGGCAGATCAGCCGGGTTCGGCTCAGGAGGCGTCTCGTCATCTGCGGGACTGCTGTTCTCGTGGATGAACGCGCCGAAACTTCCACTGTTCGTCAAAAGGAGAATGCGGGCAGGCTTCGATCCCTCGATGCGGAAGCCGTGCGGAACGCCTCGTGGGCCAAAACCGAAATCGCCTGCCTTGAGGGTAACGGCATGCTCGCCGGCTAACACGGTCATCGTTCCGTCGATCACCAAGAACGACTCGTCCTCGGAGTGATGGACGTGCCAGGGGGACGCAAATCCAGGTGGGATAATATGGTCGATCAGGCTGAGCGAGCCGTTCGTCTCGGCCGCGCTCGCGCGAATCCAAGTCGGCAGACCAAGAAACCAACGGCGCTCGGCAGGCACAGCCTCGACGGACTTCGGCATCGGCGATAGGACGGTCATTGCAGAAATCTCCTTCGCGGAGGTTGGAATGGCAATAGAAATTTGGCAGAATTACAATTCCACGGAATTGTAATTTCGTCACTATGGAATAACGCATGGCAAGGCGATACAGGATGAAAGAGCGTGCGGCCGCGCGCGACGAGACACGCGATCGGATCGTACGGGCCACCATGGCGCTGCACGACGAACAGGGCGTTGCGACCACCTCCTTCGCCGACGTCGCCGGACGCGCCGGTGTCGGCGCAGCCACGGTGCTGCGGCATTTCCCGACGATTGGCGCGCTCGTGATGGCCTGTGGCGCCCATGTCGCCGCCGAAATGCGCCCTCCCTCTCCGGCCGACGCACCACGTTTATTCGCGGGGCTCAAGACGAGGCGGAGCCGGCTCGAACGGCTGGCGAGCGAGCTCGATGGGTTCTACAGCCGCGGGGCGTTTCGCCTGTTCAAGGCGGCCAACGACCGCGAGCGGGTTCCGGAGCTCGATCAATTCCTCACGATGGTCGAGGCGGGAGTCGAGGCGATGATCAAGGAGGCGTTATCCGAGGAAATGCCGAGCGAGGCCTTGGTCGCTGTGTTCATGGGGCTGTGCAACGTCTCGATGTGGCAGTGGTTGAAGCGTGCCCGGCTGACGGAGGAACAACGGCGGCGCATGCTCGTGGACTTGTTCGTGAGCGCGATCGCCACGGCTAGTTTAGTAAGCCCGGCGAGCTAGACAAGGAGGCTCCCAAGCCTACTGGAGATTCAACGCGATCCGTTTAACGCAATTCAGTGTTTGTTCGCACGAGTATTCAACTCGGTCGCGTCTGCTGATCATGGTTGAGCGGCCAAGCCTCATTCAAGGTTCAAGTCCTGAACGCTCAGAAAGGCGGAGGACTGCTTTTGGCCCATGACGACGGCTGGAGCACTGGTCGAATCTACACTGATGAAATGAGCTACGGACATCTGCGGCGTTCTGACGCAGTTTCGTCCGTTCATTGAGCAGGTGCGAGCATTGGCTGGCGGACTGGCGACCGGCCTTCATGACCCGGTGCTGACATCCCGCTGCGGGACCCGTCGGCCACCATGGCGTGGCAAAGTGCTCAAACAATTCGTAGAACGAGAAACCAAAGGTGCCGTCACGCGTTACCCCCTACCACTAATACCAGCCCCCATAAGTTTTGACTCCTTGGGGCTTTCGGGTTCGCGCGGATCGTGATTCTCTTTGCTGAGTGATTCGGCAGGAGGGATGCGATGACAGCGCTGCAGATCAGGAAGGACCGCACCGCAGTGGTGTTGCGCAAAGCGTCCAAGGCGACACAGGACGCGCGCGTGTCGCGGCGCATTCTGGCGATCGCCAATGCGCTCTCGGGCATGAGCCGGAAAGCGGCGGCGCAGGCCGCCGGGATGGATCGCCAGACGCTGTGCGATTGGGTTGCCCGTTACAATGAGCACGGCCTCGACGGCCTGGCCGATCGATGGGGCGAGGGCCGCCCACCGACGTTGTCTGCCCAGGAACAGGCCGAACTCGTTGCCATCGTCATGGCCGGCAGCGATCCCGAAGCGACCGGGCTTTCGGCCTATACGCTGGAAGATCTCGCGGCCATTTGCGCCGAGCGGTTCGGCAAGCGCATGCATCCCTGGTCGGTCGGACGCTTGCTGCACAAGCTCGGCCTATCGCGGCAAAAGACCCGCCCCAGCCACCCCAAGAAAGACCCGGCCGACGCAGCGGCCTTTAAAAAGAGC
>JANMVX010000101.1:0-5862 GCA_031393505.1 Hyphomicrobiaceae bacterium
GCACCGCACCTGGCAGATCGCCATGGATGGCTCGCAAAAACTGCCGCAACGGCTGCTCGGCACCATCCGCGACCGTCTGGCGCGCGGCCTGCCAATCCCGCACCTTGCGCTCGGGGTGGCGGCCTGGATTCGCTATGTGACGGGGACGGACGAAGCCGGCCGGGCAATCGATGTGCGCGATCCGCTGGCGCATGACTTGCGACGGCGCGCAGATGCGGCTGGGCCGGTGGCCGAGCGGTTGGCGCCGGCGTTGCTCGGCATAGAGATCATTTTCGGAACAGACCTGCCGACTGATCCGCGGTTCGTCGGGCCGGTCACGACGGCCTTGTCATCTTTGTTCGCTCACGGATCGTTGGCAACGCTGGTGCGGATGTCATCGACGGTGATGAAAACGTAGGGGCGAGACGTGTCGCGCCCGACCATCAACGCAACAGGGGACGGTGGTTGTGGAACGCCGGGCGACACACGGGTCGCCCCTACGCCGCACGGCCACTGTCATTTCACAAAAAACGCCACGAAATTCTGCACCGGCCTCGGAATGCCGATCATCGCCTTATGCCCGGGCAAATCCACATAGACCTGCGTAGAAGTCCCGCCGTCGAGATTGATGGCGCGATCGCAGCCGAAACCGCCTTCGGCCGCCGGGGCCTGCAACAGCTGCCCGGTTTCCTGCAGGGTCAGCGGATTGAAGATCGCAAAGACATAGATGCTGTCGCCGGCCAGGCAAATCACCGAGCGCCCCGCTTCCGGCCCACCCGCCTTGCGCATGCCGACCTTGCCGCCCGGCGCGACCAGTACCGGTCCCGATTGCAGCGCCGTTTGCGTCCCTTTGGCAGGAACCGCAGTGCCGGAGCGCTCCAGATGGGCGCCATTTTTGTCCGCATAGAGCACGCCGCCGCAGACACTGCATTTCTTGGACGGCGCGCGCTTCTTTCCATCCACGATCAAAAGACCATTGGGCGCCAGCGAGGCATCGTCCTTGATCCACCAGAACCCGCCGTTGATGACGAGCGACGCCTTGGCCGCGGCGCCCACCTGATCGGCCGCGCTTCCGCTGGGGCCCAGCTGCTCCAGTACGCGCATCTCGACAGACTTCTGCGCCAGCCGGTAGACATGCAGGTCCGCGACGCCCGGCTCCTTCACCACCAGTTCGTCGACGCCCTTGGCCAAGGGCTGCCATTTCACGGCCGCGACCAGCTCCTGCAGGTGTGACAGCCGATCGTTCGGATCGGCGGCGGCATAGGCGCTGAGGGGGGCGATCATGAGCAGGCTCAACAGGCCAAACACAGCGAACGGTAATTTCACGAAAAATAGTCCTTGATCTGTTCCGGCGTCAGATTACTGCCGCACAATATTGTGGCGACGCGCTGTCCCGGCAAGGCCGCCCGGTTTTCCAGCACGGCGGCGACGCCGGCAACCCCAGCCGGCTCGACCAACACGCCGTAATGATCTCGGCAGAAGCGCATCGCCTGCCGGATCGCAGGTTCCGAAACACTCCAGACATCATCGACGGTCGTACGCATGCAATCGAGGGCATAGGGCACGGGCTCACGCACCGCGATGCCATCGGCGAATGAGGCCGCGCTCTGCGTCGAGACCGGTTTTTGCGCCCGCCAGGACAGCAGCATCGAAGGCGCCGCCGCATCGACAATGCCGATCACCTTGCAGGCCGGCATTTCGGCCTTGAGCCACGTGCCGATGCCGGTCAGCAGCGAGCCATTGCCGAGCGGAACCAGGACGGCGTCGAGGCAATCGCCCGTCCCGGCCAGAGCGCGCGTCAACTCCAGCGCCATCGTGCCCGCCCCCTCGGCAATGGCCGCCGAGGCGCCATCTTCGATGAAGATTTGGCCGTTCGCCTGCGCGAAAGCTCTGGCCGCCAAT
Organism: Hyphomicrobiaceae bacterium; assembly: GCA_031393505.1. Taxonomy (GTDB): domain Bacteria; phylum Pseudomonadota; class Alphaproteobacteria; order Rhizobiales; family Hyphomicrobiaceae; genus JANYHF01. Next base: position 1,882 of record JANMVX010000101.1, read on the forward strand.
TTGGCCGCATCGAAATCCGCCCCTGCCAAAATCACGTCCGCGCCAAGCCGGCGCATGGCGGCGATCTTCAATGGATTGGCGGTGGTGGCGGCAAACACAGTTAGTCGGCGCCCACGCTTGCGCGCGGCATAGGCCAAGCCCTGCCCAAAATTTCCGGCTGACGCGGCGACCAGGGGTGCATCGTCGCCGGCCAGCGACGCCAACATCCAATCCGTACCCCGACCTTTGAAGGCGCGAATGGGATTGAGCGTTTCGACCTTGGCATAAAGTTGGCAGCCCAGCGCAGCGTCGGCCATATCGTGACGCATCAGCGGGCTGTCGCGGAACACGGGATCAATGCTGGCATAGGCGCGCGCTATGCCAGCCGCTGTCGGGGGATTGGTGTCGGTCATGCCGACGAGCTTAGCCCGCCATCACCCCCGTGCCAATCTGGCAGACCACGCCCGTGCCGCCGAGCCCGCAATAGCCGCGCGGGTTCTTGGCCAGGTACTGTTGGTGGTCGTCCTCGGCATAATAGAACGGCGGGGCGTCCACGATCTCGGTGGTGATCGCAGAAAAGCCCTTGGACTTGAGGGCCTTGCCAAAGCTGTCCTTGGCCGCCAGGGCGGCGACGCGCTGCTCCGGCGTATAGGTGTAAATGCCCGAGCGGTACTGCGTGCCCATATCGTTGCCCTGGCGCATGCCCTGCGTCGGGTCGTGGCTTTCAAAGAATACCTTCAAGAGTTCGTCAAAGGCCACCACTTTGGGATCGAACACCACATGCACCACCTCATTGTGCCCGGTCATGCCGCTGCACACTTCCTTGTACGTCGCGTTGGGCGTCTGCCCGCCGGCGTAGCCGACCGCCGTGACGATGACGCCCGGCAGCGACCAGAATTTCCGCTCCGCCCCCCAAAAGCACCCGAGCCCAAACATCGCCTGCTCGGATCCCGCCGGGAAGGGGCCTTTGAGCGGCGAACCGTTGACAAAATGCCAGCTGGCGGTGGCGATTGGGTCGCTACGGCCCGGCAAGGCGTCGCGAGAAGACGGCATCTCAGAGGATTTGCGCGAGAACAGCATGAGGATCTCCTTCGGCCACTTTATGGGGGGTCTTCAGTTGGCGAAAATGTTGACGCGGCGGCGATAGAGCCCGAAGCCGTAGAGCACCAGCCCCAACACCCCGAACACGGCGAACGCTGGCGTCTTCAGAACGCTCATCAGCACCGGATCCCACAGGGCCGGGTGCACAAGCCGCTCGACGCCCGCCTGCAGGGCGTTGAGCGTCGCGGGGCTGAGCGCAGACCAATCCTTTCCCAACGAGGCGAACACCAGCTTGGCGCCGCTCTGATAGGAATGGGTGACGTCGTTGACGAGAGCGATGATGGCCACCAAGAGCGACCAACCACCGATCCAACGCAACAGAAACATGGCGTTCACCTCCGAGGCTCGACAGGCGCGGCGCTCGCAGCGACACGCCAGAGATATCGGCAAAGATATAGGCAAAGACGGCGCCGACGTCACCCACAGGCGCACCTCACATTCCCGTGCACGGTTCGTGCGCGCAAGCCGGCAATCGCGGCCCGCAACGGAGCGCTTGCGACGGCGAGGCCGATGGGTATAGTGCGCCCCTCTTGCGGAGAGGTGGCCGAGTGGCTGAAGGCGCACGCCTGGAAAGTGTGTAGGCGGGCAACCGTCTCGGGGGTTCGAATCCCCCTCTCTCCGCCAGCAAGGCTTTCCGCATTGGTCCGGGATTGACCGCGGAAGCCCGCAAAAACCCGACAACAAGCCTCATGGACTGATCCAAGCGCACCAAACGTGTGCGCTGTGGCCCTTGCCTGTTCGCTCCAATCCGCGTTTCATGGGTGGACCGGCCGGCCGGTCCACCCAGAGCTGGGCACACCGGAAACGGAGGCGACGATGGTGCGAGCGCTGAACCGCTTGTCGGCTCGCGAGGTGGCAACCCTGTTAAAGCCTGGTCGGCACTTCGATGACGGCGGGTTGTGTCTGTTCATCTCCCCGGATTGCAGCCGCAAGCGTTGGACGTTCCAGTTTCGCTGGCAGGGGCGCAAGTGCGAAATGGGTCGAGGCTCACCCAGGACGGCGCCTCTTGCCAAGGCCCGCGAGCTGGCTGCAACGGCTCGGCTCACCGTCCAGAACGGCAGCAACCCTCTTGAAGAAAAGCGCGCGGCGCTGGATGCCCAACGTCGCAGCGTGGAGGAGCAACAACAGTCGCGATCGAAAGCGCGGACCTTCGGCCAGATCGCCGACGACCTGATCGAGTTCATGGTGATGAAATCCCTGTTCACGCGTATGAACGCCGACGGCATCACCTCGCATGGCTTTCGTTCCACCTTCCGCGACTGGGCCGGCGAAGTCACCAGTCATCCCCGCGAAGTTTGCGAGGCGGCGCTCGCGCACGCGGTGGAACTGGCCTATCAGCGCGGCGATGCGCTGGACAAGAGGCGGGTACTGATGTGCGATTGGGCGAGGTCTTGCGACGGTGCGATGGGCTCACGCATCGTGCCGGGAGTTTCGTGAGGCGCCCGACGAGACCGGGACATCTTCTTCGCCGTCACGGCCCCTGCCGCCGACCTCGGTTCGACGATGCCATCAACGGCAAATTTCTGGGCCGCAATGCGCTTCGTCTATCCGGCCATCGGTGAGCAAAGTTCAACAAGGCACCCGTTGAGGTCGCGTACGTAGCCAACCGTCTGTCCCCATGGTTTCAGAGCCGGCGCTTTTACCGGACTGGCGCCAGCAGCCACGGCGACATTGTAGGCCGTTGCTGGATCGTCCGCAACCAGCGCAATTTCAAAGCCGGCGGCAACGTCAACCTGGCGATTGGGACGTATGGCCAGTTCGTTCATGACAGCCATCTGCTCACCAGCAAAGGCAAGGGCAGTGCCGCCCGTTTCCATTTCGGCGTAGAGTTTGCTCTCGTGGACGAAGCGCGTTTTCAGACCAAAGGCTTTCTCATAGAATGCCACGGTCGCGGGAACGTCTGCGACATAGATGATGGTATATCCGAGTTTCATATTGGCAGCTCCGATTGTCATAACAGGTAGTTTAGCGTCTCAAATCTGTGGGTCTTGAATAAATCGGACATTGATAGGGGCAGGTTCCCAAGCGTGACATAGGGCATGTCGGCTGGCGTGAACCCACCAAGCTTGCGGAACACACGGGTCATATGGGCCTGGTCGGCATAACCGGCCTCGGCGGCAGCGGACGCCGGATCAAGTCCCGCATTTCGAAGCAGCCGGACCGCGCGATGAAATTGCAGAATCATGGAAAACTCTTTCGGCCCAAGCCCTGTGCTCGACGTGATGGTCCGCCGCACCGTGCGCTGGTCGACGCTGTGCATGGTGGCGAGATCGGCAACCGAGAGGCGGCCGCAGCTCACGTGAAGGGCGTCAAGTAGCGCCAGCGAACGTGTCGAAACAGCCCGGTTGCCGGTCCCGGCCTGCCGATCAGCGACGAAATTGGTCAGGCGATCCATAAGGTCGTCGGTCGTCCGCGCCATCTTGCAGAGGGCTGCCAACGCCGGAACAGCTGCAATGGCCGCCTCCCCGCGCAGGACACGATTGGCGATGGACGATGGCTCCACGCCGAGAACAATTCGGGCCATTCCCGGCCGCAGTCGCACACCAACAAAGCCCACATCGGGCTTGAATGGCACCATATGGTAGGTTGTCGACGGGCCGGAAATCGCCACGTCAATGGCGCCAATAGGGTGCGCACCAACGACCTTGAACCGAAGAATTATGTCGCAACGGCCGTCCGGCAGCACGCGATGTTCGCCTTCGTCGTCAGCAAGATAGGTCCAGACGGCCTCGATGTTGCGACTCTCGCGGCTCGGGTTAGGCCGAACTTTTCACTTTGAAAACGCATAAGCACTTGATCGGGACTGTATTTTTACGATGTGAACGGTCGGTTACTGGACACAGGGAGCGTGGAGCGCGACGCCGAGTAGCGCAAAAGCGTGCTCCTGAAGAGCGGTTGGCC